>CAZHIY010000140.1:0-6173 GCA_964533085.1 uncultured Thermoplasmatales archaeon
GAAGAATTTTCAGGGGTGAGGAAGTATGAGACAGAGTTGATTAAGCTGTTTAAGGCCCGTACTGAGGTGCGGAAAGAGGAAATCCTGGAATACTTGGGAGTTAATCCTCTTGATATAGAGGCAGTAAAAGGGATTTTAAAGCAAATTGAGAATCTTGAGGGTTATGGATTGCTTAAGGATATTGGTGGTAAATGGCGATGGAAATCATAAGTGATTCTCAATCAATAAAAATGTTCGGAAATGATTGTCGCATTAGAGGATTAAGTAGACATACTATTGAGAGTTACATTTCATCCTTAATTCTCTTTTCAAAGTTTCTAAAAAAGAGAGAACATCTGCTAATGACTGTTGATAGAAACATATTACGGGAATATATTTCTTACTTGAGAGACGGGGGGATTTCACAAAAAACAATTGAGAACCGCTTTTCTGCTTTCTCATCATTGTATGATTATCTTGTCTATGAAAATCTTTTAGAAAAAAACATAGTAAAAGATATTCGAAAAAGATATCTGAGTCCTTATAAAGAGAATGGCGGAAGTCATAGGAAACTTATTTCGGTTGAGGAAATGTCATGGTTCATCAACTCTATTTTAGACATTCGTGATAAAGCCATTTCTATTTTGTTTGCTAAAACAGGGATTAGACGAAGAGAATTGGTTGCTATTGATCTGGAAGATATCGACTGGGATCTAATGAGCATAGCCCTTAAGCCAACACACAAGCGAAGTAATAAGATTGTATACTTTGATTATGAAACAACTATTGTATTAAAACAATGGCTGAGAAAAAGGGAAATTATTGCAGACCCAAGTAATAGGGCATTGTTTATATCCTATATCAACAAGAAGAAAAGGTTGAATAGAAATGGTGTAGGATACTCCTTTGTTAAATGGGCGGCAATTACGGGTCTGCATGATTTAAACTCAAATAAGATCGAAGATCATTTTACACCGCATTGTTGCAGGCATTGGTTTACTACCCATTTACGTAGGGCAGGAATGCCAAGAGAGTTTATAATGGAACTCAGGGGTGATAAGAGAAATTCTGCAATGGACATTTATTATCACATTGACAAGGAGGATTTAAGGAAATCCTACCTTGCATGCATCCCAAAATTAGGTATCTAATCACTGTATCCATATGACCAGTCAAATCCTTACTTGAACATTACCAAGCAGTAATTGTAACAAGAAAAGATAAACCCATAGGAATTATTACAAGAGCAGATTTATTAAAAATGATATAAAATATATTACTAAAAAAAGTGAAACCGCTACTAAATTTTTTATTCTTAATATTGAGTTTACCCATTTTTTATTTTTTAGGAGTAGTTAAATCGTTAGGTCAAATGAGGCGCAATGTAACAGGTTTCTTATCTTCAGTTGTTTCTTGATCTTTTATACCAACTTGATCATTATTACTAAATGATTTGTATATATTTGAATAACCATAGTAACCAAATATCTTTTTTAAGGTTCGTTCCATTTTCCTTAATCTCTGATCCCAGGCTTTTAGTTCTCCTTTTGTTTTCTCTATTTTCTCCTTGTCCTTTGACATCTTTTCCTTTTCATTTTTTATTTCTTCCATCTGTTGCTCTTTATAAAGTTTTACTTCATTCAATTGATATTCTTTATAATCATCTATTTTCCTTTTTTCTACAGCTAAATTCTTTTTCTGCATTAGTAATTCATTTCCTAAAACATTGACACTCTTCTCCCGCTCTTCAACTTCTTTTAATCTTTCTTTTAACACACCAAATGCTTGTTGTATCTTCTTATCAAGCTCGTCATCTCGCTTTTTTAATTGTAACTCCCGCTCAGCGAGTTCCTCCTCTCGCGTTTCAATCTCTTTATACTTTTTATCAGCTTCTAAAAAAGATTTATCCTGTATTAATTCTTGTTCTTTTACTTCCCTGCTAAATTTTATTTTTTCATCACTTAATTTTCTATCACGTTTTACATACTCTTGTTCTCTTTGCTCATATTTAGCAGCGTTATCTTGTATTATATTGTGCTTTTTCCAATTATCATTTATTAAATTTTGTTTTTCCAATACTAGTTTTCCAATCTGATCTTTTAATTCACCAGTTTCTCCTTGGTAAAAATCTTTCAGCTGAGAATTTTCATTCTGTTTATTTATAACAGCAGCATCTTTCTGAGCAATTTCATTTCTGAGTTGATCGATGGTGGCATCCTTTGATTTTATTGTATTTTCAAGTTCTGTAGCATCTTCTTTTTTAACATATTGCTGCGCAAGATATAACTTCCATTCATTATCTCTTTTAGTGACAGCATCTTGGCTTTCCGAAGCAATCCGATTATCCACCTCGACCCAAATCACTTCTTGTAAATCATTGAGCCTTTTCTCCCACTCTCTCCGGTCACCTTCTTTCAGATTACCATTTTTAATTAAACTATTGATATCGACCATAATTTTCCTCGCTTCATCAATAGAGCTATTAAAAGAAACCCCCCTCTCATAAAATGCATCATCTTCAACTTTTTTATTAAGATCTATATCCTCTTCACAGTTCATATTTTTATTCAGATCTTACTTAATCAAATTGGATATGGTCTGCAGTGCAAAAACTGTTTCAGCACGAATTGCCTGATAAGTAAAATTCTTCTTTCTTAATTCAATAATTTTTTCCTTATCTACATCTGATAACATACTTTACCTCCAAAAATATATTCTTTTTTCTCTATTTTCATTTCATTTCTCATCTAAATTTATTACATTTTTATCCTGTTTTACTCCTAATTTTAATCCATTTATTTTCTTTTTTAGAACAATATATACACACCCGTATCGTTGCTGAAATTCGCCGTGCAGGGGCATCTGGGATATATACCACGGGTAGCAAACACATGCATCGTCAGCGTATAGCTCATGAGGAATTTTGTTAATAATAAATGATATCTCCCTATCAATATTGATTAAGGTTCTCATTTACACCACCTGATTATGAAATAGATTTATTTTGATAGTTTTCTGATGAAATATTCCCCATCAATATTTATTAAGCAAATTTTCTGATCTAGTAGTTCCTGCAGGGATTTTTTAAGGGCTGGTTTCAGCGGGATTTCCACCAGTTTAACAATAGATAGATTAAGAAGCAACTTATCACTAGATGAATCAACAGACTTAAGTAAACCGCAAAATTCACAATTTTTTGTTAAATTAATTTTAACATCCTCCTATGATTTTCAATATTACTTAGACTTGTTATTTCACTGTACAAATGTTTTTATAGTATATAAAGCATTTAGAACATCCAAATAAATTTCTAATATCTATAAATAATTTTAGAATATTCTAAATTTAAGGTGATAATAATGGAGAATAAAGTTAAAAATAAAGGAGAATTAATGCTAAAAGTTCTACAAAATAAAAGTAGAACTAAAAAAGAATGGATAAAAAAATGTACTGACCTAGGAATAAATATAAAAACATTTTATTATCATTTCAACAAATTTAAAAAGAAAGGTATTATAAAGCATACTCCTGAAGACAATAAATGGATGTTTTTAGCACCCAAAGATTTAGCAGATATAAATGAAATAAGATTATATATAGATCAGATAAAAAGTAACAATAAAGATATACGTGATCTGGGTGCTGATGAACTAATAAACCTGTGTAAATTGAAGTCTGTTTCACATGATTTACTTTTAATGAGATTTTTTGAAATAGCGTTTAAGGACAGTTCGTATAAAGATGTGTATGCGAAATTACTTGAAGCTTTCAGATGTATTTTAATGCATAATTTAAAAGATGAAAACCTGGGGATAGTGACAGATTTATTAAGTAAAAATAAGGAAGCAATATTGGATTTTGTAAAATCTGGGCCATTATTGCTACAGAGGGATGCAATATATACTCTTTGTCTTAGTTCCGGCAGAGATGTTTTGGAAGTATTATATGAAAAAATTATTAAAAGTGAAGAACAGGAATATAATTATTTAAAAGAGGCCATTAGGGATTGTTTGAAGTCTCATTTTCATATTTTTAAGGTTGAAATAAAAAGAAAACTGTTTGATATTGCAATTGATAAAAGGCTAAAAGCGGAATTTTGTGAAAGAGCAGTTGATTTGCTATCTGATTTATCAGGATTAAGACCAAAAATTTTAGCATAGAAAATTGGATAAATATAATTATTAGTATTGGTAGAAAGAATGTTCGATGTTTTAAAACATAATTAGCTTGTTTTACCTAACTGTGAACCATAATATAGAAGATTTATAAGCCGGATGGTTAGACCTAGCTGAGCTATACTAGAGATGGTTTTAAAAGCCGGATGCTGAAGCTTCTTGCTTTTAAATCAGAAATAAAAGATCATAAATAAAGCATGGGCTGCGAGGGATTCAACAATGCTAACAGGAGAAATACTTGTATTTTTACCAGTAAATACCTGATTTAGTTAGGTTTTAACCTTTTTTCAGATAATTTCATAGGTTATCGACCTTATTATATTTCAACACCGTTGTGGTGAATTATTGATATCATAACATGCTCTCATCGGGATGCGAGCCCCTAATTTACTAGTATGTTTTTAGGTTTTATATCTGTTGATTCTGCATTGTTTTTTTATGTTTCGAATCACTTTCTCTTTATTTTCAATTGAAAGTTAGTGCATTCAAGAGATTCATTACTGAATTTTGTAGACCATAATAATGTTTTAATTCTAGAAATCCAAATCAACCTTATTGCATTGAAATATCTAAAAATTCTCATGCATATATAGATTATTTGAACCAGCTTTAATCTATAATGTATAAAGGTAGGCGTTATATTTTTTCAATTCACCTTTAAATTCTGATTCAACATGGGTTCTTATTTTCTGTAGTAAATCATGAGGAACTTTCCTCTTTAAAGCATCTAGCCAAGCGCAATTGTATGAATAAAAAAGCTCGTTAACATAATTTTTATCGAGTCGATAGTGATATTCACCGTATATCTTTTTTTTTTCCAATATTTTTATTTTTACTAGTCTGTTCAGATGATCAACAAGATTGCTTCTCGAGTTAAAACATTTTTTTATTAAAGAATATGGATTTTTATAATCGTCTTCTAACATCCTATTGAAAATAGCAGGTATATATCTTCTTGTAAAAGAGGGGCGGATGTTATGATTGTTTTGCAATGCATACCTGTAATGATATAATCTAAACCATTTTATATCATTAACAAATTGTATTGTAAAAAAAACAATTGCAAGATACTGCTTATTTGTTTTCTGAAATAGAGTTTCGATTGATATCTCCTTTGGCATTCTAAAAATCACCTCTACTTGTCGGTATATAGGCATAATTAAACGACAATTTGTTTAAGTACTTTATGTTCTGTAATTGATGAAAATATATTTAAATGGTTTTAGTTCAGCTGGGATTAAACATAGAAAACAGATAAAGTATCCGATTACTAAAATATTAGAAGAGTCACCTTTTTTTAGATATGTCAGGAGTATTATTAATTTTTGGGAGTGGATTTATTGAAAATGAAAGATAGAACGGAGATTTGTGGCATTCTTGACTCCTTTGAGCAAACTGAAGGCAATATAAAACTAAAATTCGTATTTAGTAAAGTTATCAAAGTTCCTTTAGAAGCACTACCTGTAAAAAAAATACAAGAGATGGTGGGGAGGAGGATAGGAATCATTTGTATGGAGGGTAAGTATCGATTGAGGAAAATATCAGATTAATACTGATTTCTACAATTAAGGAGGATTTCGAGGTTATGGAACTGATAAATTTGATTTTGACCTACTTGGCGGTTGTAGTGATATGAGGTTGTACGGAGACTCTGAAATCTCTGATCGGATTTGGAACTTATATATGAAGAAATATTCCGATAAATATCTATTAAAAAAAGATGAGTTGGGAATCTGGCATATTCGATGTAAATATGGAATAATCCAATTATTCAGTTTTGTAAAACATCTACTTGTATTTGCTGGTGATTTCAAAAGTAAAAAGCACCTGACTTGGTTTAAGAAAAAACTTGTAAATAAGAAATGCAGAATTTCGGCTGAAGGCGATTCAGACATATCAATAGTCTTTGATGAACAGTTTTTGGATTCTATGGCTGATAGTCTTATTCTTTATAAGAAAAAAAATATTTCTGAGAGATACCGTAGGGTGCTTGTTGAGCGTATGAAAAATGCACGGGAA
>CAZHIY010000141.1:0-6121 GCA_964533085.1 uncultured Thermoplasmatales archaeon
GACATTCAACCGGTTAGATCATCCCCTTAGGTCAACCTATTTACATAGCAAAAAATCAAAGAAGAAAAAGATACCTAAAGATATTCCTATAATTTTTGTTACCGATTATAAATAAAAACAAAAAATTTTATCAAACCCCTTCGTGGATAATTGGTTTCTCCTTATAAGTTGTCTTTAATTCTTCTTTTATAACCTCTGCAAGGCGACGGATTCCTTGTTTTATTATTTCATCTTCAGAAAATGAAAAGTTAAGCCGCATTGAATTATAGTTCCCACCGTCTGGATAAAAAGCAGAACCTGATACATATGCTACTTTTTTTGCAATTGCTTTTTGTAACATCACATTTGTATTGACTCCTTTTGGAAGTGTTATCCAAATGAACATACCACCCTGAGGTATTGTCCATTTCGCCCCCTTAGGAAAGTACTTTTTTAAGGCTTCTAACATTAAATCTCGTTTTCTTTTATACAGCTTTTTTATTTCTACAACTTGTTTATCTAGAAAACCTCCGCTGATATATTCATAAGCAATATACTGACTTAAGACATTAGTACATAGGTCAGCTGCTTGCTTGGCAAGAACAAGTTTATCAATTATTTCCTTAGAGGCAATTGCCCATCCTAATCTAAAACCTGGAGCTAAAATTTTTGAAAAAGTACTAACATAGATTACTCTACCTTTCTTATCAAAAGATTTTATTGGTGGGATAAACTTGCCTTCAAATATAAGCTCACCATAAGGATCATCCTCAATAATGAGAAAATCATATTCTGAAGCAATATCAAGAAGTTCTTTTCTATTACTAAGAGACACAGTTTCTCCAGATGGATTTTGAAAATTAGATACAGTATAAAGAAATTTTGGATTTATACCTGTTCTATGTAATCTTCTTAAATTTCTTCTAAGAGAATCAATATCAATGTCAACTTCAGTCATTGGAATTGACTCACAGTTTGCTTCAAAAGCGCCAAATGCTTGAATTGCTCCAAGATAGGTAGGAACGCTTGATAAGTAAGTATCACCGGGATCTAAAAAACAAAGTGCTGATAAAAATAAAGCCTGTTGTGCGCCAGTCGTAATCAAGATATCATGTAATGTACAATTAATTTTATTATTTTTTTTCATTCTTTCAGCAAGAGCGCCTCTAAGAGGTGTTAAACCCTCTGTAGAACCATATTGTAAAGCATTTTTTATATCGTCTATAAATACATTATCAATACACTTGTGAATAATTTCAACTGGAAAAGCTGACGGATTAGGAAGACCTCCTCCAAATGAAATCATATCTGGAATCTGAGTCACTTTTAGTAGTTCCCTAATTTCAGAAGCTCTTAACATCTTTGCTTTTTTTGAAAATAGCCTCTCGATATTTACGACCATAACAAACCCAATAACAAAGCAACAAAAATGATTTTATAAAGATTAGTATTACAATTAAAAATTAAAGATAATTATTATAATGAAAAAATCAAATAGAAAAAAAGCTAAAGTTTTTTTAGTTTTTGTTCCTTTTTTCTATCTTTTCTCTCATTCAAAATTTGTGTAACTAACCTGTATAACTCATCAACATTTTTTTTATTAAATCTAAAGTTGTCTTGATACGGGCAGTCTTCATCGACAACAGCACTTTTATGTTCTTTATCAAAAATTAGAGGATAAAGTTTACAACCTTCAGGTCTATTTTCATAAATCAAACAGGTTTTCCCATTGTGAAAAACACATCTTCCATCTTTATTTTTTAATTTTAACCAACTTTTTTTGCTTCTAACAAAATTTTTTTGATCATATCCAATATTTTCAATTTTTTGAATATCACTATTTGACAATAACATGGATGTTTTTATACAACATCTTGTGCATTTATTTCGAATACAGATATTTTTTTTCAATTGATATCTTTTAAAAAGATGATATTTATCAATATTAACTTTTGTTTTCTTTTATTTTTTCTATTTTTTCCTCGGAAAACGCTCTCAAATTTTATAACCATAAAGAGACCTATAATGTTGTATTTCAATAGGTACCATGATATTTGAATAATTTAAACGAGTTGATAAAATTGGGAAATATTAGACAGACGAGTATTAAAAATACAGCAGCAGAACTTTTAGAAAAATATCCAAAGCATTTCATTATCGGCGATTTTCAGCATAATAAAATAAAGGTTGCAGAACTAACAGATGTCAAAAGTATACTTTTACGAAATCGTATTGCAGGATATATAACAAGACGTTTATCGCCACGTAAGAAAGATAGTGTGATTGGTGTTATTTATGATGAATAAGGGAAATTTTGATAAAGTGATAAATGTAACATCTTGTAATGGTCATTTAGGTGGTCTTCTAGGTGAAGCCCTTCTTAGATTTTTTTTAAAAGAGAATTTAATTAAAATAAATGGCAATGATTATGCCATTACACAGAAAGGATGGGACGAATTAGAAATAATTGGTATTGATGTGGATAAACTGCGTTCGATAAAAAGCAAGATTGTTAATGTATGTTTTGAAAGTAATCATGGCATTCTTTATGAGCATGTTGGATCGTATCTGGGTAATTTATTAATGGAGCGAATGATTGAATTAAATTGGATAAAAAAGAAGGATGAAAAAATATTACAACTCACTGACAAAGGGTTTACTGGGTTGGAGTCAATGGGTATAAGGATTAAAAATGCATCATTAAGACAAAATACCCTTATCTAAAAAAATTTGAAAGTGAAAGATCAATTTGAATATAAAAATAACCGGGTCTTTAATAAAAATTTATAACTCAATACAAAATTTTGAATGTCAGCACTGTCATCAATGCTGTGGACCAATAATATGGTTTGAACCTGAAGAGATTTTAATAAAGAGTTATATGAAAAAACAGAAAATAAAACAGATTTTATGGACAAAAGAAGAATTTGAACAAAATAAAATGAGATGTCCATATTTAATAAATGATAGATGTATAATATACTCTGTTCGACCGATTGTATGTAGATTACAGGGTAATATTTCTGAATTAAAATGTAAAACATTAGATGATTGTACATTTTTATCTCAAAAAGAATTAGATAATATAAGAGAAGAATTTATTAAACTTATTAAACAAACAGATGGAATGAATAAGTTCTATAGTACACTTAAATTAAGTCCCAAGAGTATACCATGAATTTAAAAACTGGAAATGATGAATTCTGCCTTCATTGTATGGAATGGCGAGAATATGATGAAGAAGGTAGATGTAAAATCTGCAAACATATAATTCATAAAGAATATAGAGAATCTGAAAAGGAATGTTATAGTAGTTTAAGATCAGAATCATCATATGAGGAGTTGGATGAAGATATTGATGGATTTGATTATTAGTTGATACCTGATTATGGTAATCATTATTAAAACAATCATGTTATCTGGCTCTTATGAAAATCAAATCAATTTCAGCTTTTCCATTTGATCTTAAATTGAAAGAACCTTTCGCTATTGCAAATGAAACTATGTATGTTGGTGAAAATGTTTTTTTAAAAATTGAAACAGATGAAGATATTATCGGATGGGGATGTGCAACACCTGATAGTGTAACATCTGAAACTAAAGAAACTGTAATAGATTGTTTCAATAATGTTTTAAAAGATATTCTTATCGGAGAGGATCCGACTAGAATAAATTTGTTAAATGATGTTATTGAGGATAAAATAAAAGGGAACCCTTCATTAAGAGCCGGTGTTAATATGGCTCTTTTTGATATCCTTGGAAAAAAAGCAGATATGCCATTATTCAAGCTACTCGGTGGTTATAGGGATAAAATTGAGACCTCAGTAACTATAGGTTTGAATCCTGTAGACGTTATGGTAGGAAAAGCAAAGGAATTTGTTTCTCAGGGATTCACATGTTTAAAAGTAAAATGTGGAATGGATGCTGATCAGGATATCGAGACAGTACTTGCCATAAGAAATGCAGTGGGATCAAATGTTAAGATTCGTATGGATGCAAATGAGGGATATTCCCTTGAAAAAGCATTACGAGTTATAGAAACGCTAGAGAAATTAGGAGCAGATGTTGAAATTCTAGAACAACCAACTCCTGCAAAATATCTATATGCTCTTAAAGAAGTAACAGCACAGTGTACTGTTCCTATTATGGCTGATGAAACTGCTTTAACACTTAGAGATAGTCTTAAAGCGGTTAAAATGGAAATTGCAGATATGATTAATGTTAAGCTTATGAAGATTGGAGGGATTACAAACGCTATAAAAGCAAACACATATGCAGAAATTGCAGAAATACCAGTGATGATAGGATGTATGAATGAATCAATGGGTGCAATGGCAGCAGGAGTACATTTCGCTTGTGCATTTAAAAATGTCCAATATGCAGATTTAGATTCTGTTTTAGATTTCGAAGAAGATATTGTGAAAGGCGGTGCAATCTATAAAGATGGTTTTGTTATTCCATCTGATAAACCTGGTCTAGGTATAGAGGTTGATTTATAATATGGAAACATCAAATTTCCAAAAAATTTTAAATGAAATTCCTACCTATACTAGATTTTTAAATGTAAATGAAATAGACAATTTAGTAAATCTTATTACAGAATTACCAAACGTAAAACATAAAAGTATCGGAAATACAGTAGATAAAAAGCCTCTAATAATGTTAGACATAGGAGAAAATAAAAAAACAGCACTAATCATAGGTGTACCCCATAGCGATGAACCATTAGGAAGTTTAGTCATTACATATTTTGCTCGGTGGTTAGCAACCCACCCAGAAGTAAATGGTTTCGGATGGCGTTGGTTGTTAATTCCTATTCTCGAACGTAGAGGGATGCAACTAAACGAAGGCTGGTTCAATATGCCTGAGTCCTTAGCAGCAATGGCAAAATCATCATTTAGAGAACCAACGGAAGATCAATATGAATGGACTTTCCCAATAGAATATGAGGATTACCAATGGACACGATCAAGACCAGAAACCATTGCAATAAAAGAAGTTCTAGAAAAAGAACGTCCAGAATTACTATGTAATCTTCATCATAGTGGTTTTACAAATGGATACTATTATCTTAGCAAGGATTTTCCAGAAGTTTATCCAGATTTAAGAAAATTCGTCTCTAGTTTAAATATACCGCTTTCTGATAAAGCACCAGATGTCCCTTTTGGCCAGATGCTTTCTCCAGGTTTCTATCAAATGTATGGTCTCAAAGATTATCTTAAATATTATAAAAAAAAAGACCCATTAATACTGCCTACTTTAAGGCGTGGTGCTTGTAGCGATGAATGGTACCAGAAAAATATAGGAGGCTTTAGCTTTAATTGTGAGGTCCCAATGTATCTAAGTCATAAATTAGAAGATAAAACTCCATCAAAAAAATCTTATATAAAAATGATTGAGGAGAGATATAAACGGAAAAAATCTAGAGTTGAATATTCAACAAAAATACTGGATAAACTTAAAGGGTACGAAAATATGGCAGATCCCCTACTTTTTAATTTAGCAAAAAAACATATTGCTAACGCTAAATTATCAATTGAACATGAAAAACGAATTCTTGAAAAGGCAGAGGATAGGACAATTACAAAAGCTGAAAAATTTGAAAACAGTGTCGTTGAAGATATTTTTGATTTGTTCTTCCTAGGCCAGATATGGAGAGTCGCAGAAAGTATTTGCGTTAAAGGTGGTGCTCCAAATATTTGTAGACTTATGGAGACGTATGATCTGGAAATCAAATCACTTGCAAAAAGTGTGCAAGAACAGGGAGCTTTCTATCAAATTCCCATTCGTAACTCTGTAAAAATGCAACTTGGAAGTATATTAATTATTTCAGAAGCTTTAAAAAAATAAATAAAATAAAGACTAGTCATTAGAATCAAATGAATAGCTTTCATATGAAAGACTTCTACTAACTTGTCTATTTTTATTATAACCATTTTTTTGTTTATCAACAATTAATGGTGTTTTTCTATGTTTAACAAGTTTAAGTAATTTTTGTGTTACATTGATTGTATTATCCATATTTTCCTCCAGACCTTTTATCCAAATATTTTTTCTTAATAAATTCACCAAGATCACCTATATATTATTTTCTATTTTAATCTGATAACAAATATCTCCTTAAGGGAAAAGTAATTGAACA
>CAZHIY010000142.1:0-6099 GCA_964533085.1 uncultured Thermoplasmatales archaeon
CTTTTATTCACATAATAATGACCTCTTTGAAAATACAATAAATTCAAATTATGATCAAGGTATATTTATGGAGTTTTCAAATTACAACGTGATTTATGAAAACGAGATATATGACAACGATATGTATGGTATTAATTGTGATTCTTCAAATAACAACGAAATCTATAATAACAATATCTATGACAATACTCAAAATGGTATAGATGATGGTACAAATACTTGGTATAGTTCAATGCTTGGACAGGGAAATTTCTGGGATGATTACTCAGGTGAGGATAATAACTGGGATGGTATCGGCGACTCACCTTATGATGTTCCAGGTGATGGTAACCAAGATGAATACCCTTTGATGACGCCTTATGGTCCTCCAAAAGCAGATTTTACATATTTAGTTGATGAGAAAAATGTTTCTTTTGATGGATCAAGATCATATGATTATGATGGTACAATTAATTCATACGAATGGGACTTTGATGATGGAGACTCTGGCTCAGGACTGTTTGTAGATCATACCTATTCTGAGGATGGACAATATGATGTAACATTAGAAGTAACAGATGATGACGGAAAAATCGACTATACTATAAAATCTGTTCTTGTTGACAGTACTCCACCAGAAGTAATAGACAACACACCTGACTCTGCAACAACAGGTGATATTTTTACATTCAATGCAACAGTTACAGATAATGTTGAGGTTAACTTTGTAATTGTAAACTACAAATATGGCGACGGGGACGTCAATAATGTTGATTTGTATAATACAGTCGGCGATTATTGGGAAGGAAGTATTGTAATTAAACATACCCTTGAAATACTGCATTATTCAATATATGCTGAGGATACCTATGGAAATGGATATTGTTGTAACCTTAGGAATGTAACAATTTATGATAATGATCTAGCAGAAATTACAGATCTTGTTGCAAATCCAGCAGTTCAAATGTCAGGTCATCATGTGAATATTTCAGCTGTAGTAATTGACAATATTGGTCTTTCTGAAGTAAATCTCCACGTGGAATATCCAGATTCAAGTGAACAGGTTTTCCCAATTATAGATAGCAAGACCGGTGACACCTATTACTCAAACAGGACGTATATTCCTGATGGTACCTATTCATTTTACATACTGGCTAAGGACACAAGTGGTAATGAAAACGTTTCTGAAACTAAAACCTTCAACATTGTAATTGGTACAGCACCTGAGAATCCACAAATAAATGGTCCATCTACTGGAGGCAAAGATATACCGATTGAGTTTCAATTTAAATCAGTAGATGGAGATGGACATAATGTATACTATTACATTGACTGGGGAGATGACACATATGAAGATTGGTTCGGACCATTTGCTTCAGGTACATGGCAAACAAAAAGTCATACATGGACTGAAAAGGGAGACTTTACAGTAAAAATTAAGGCAAAGGATATAACAGACTTGGAAAGTGGTTGGAGCGAACACCCAATCAATATACCAAGAAGCAAAGAAGGATTGCAGAAATACCTAGTAAGCTCGCACAATCAAAAAACTGTAGTTTGGGTACCAAGAACCGTTCAATAAAAAAGCAAAATATACAAGATACCCTTTCTTTTTTCTTTTTTATTTTATAATAGTTATCATCAACATAGGAAATATTTAAATTAGTATATTTTATTATAATCTCTATAAATATTTATTTTAGGGGAGGAATGATATGAACAATAGTCTAATTAGAAGAGAAATTGTTTTAGGGATAATTGTAATATTTATTGGAACTTGTGTCATATCATCTATGGGAGCAATTATTGAAAAAAATAATAATTCCCCCTTGATATGTATGAATTCCCAAGAAACTATTCTATATGTTGGAGGAAGTGGGCCAAACAATTATACAAAAATACAGAATGCAATTGATAATGCATCTGATGGAGATACTATCTTTGTCTATGACTATTCATCACCATATTATGAAAATATTGTTGTTTATAAATCAATTATTATTATGGGAGAAAATCCAACAATAACCACAATTGATGGTAATTATTCTGAGTGCACAATCATTGTAAATGCAAGTTATGTGTATATTATAGGTTTTCGTATTATTAATGGAAATCTATCTGGTATAAAATTATGGAATTCTGAAGGATGCTCTATTATTAATAACAAAATCGAAATGAATAAAAGATATGGTATATCTCTTATAGAATCTTGTAATAACTACATCGATGCAAATGTTATCAATGTCAATGACAATGGGTTAAAAATTAGCAGTAAATCAAATTTTAATACTATCGAAGGTAATATCATAGAAAACAATTTTAATGGGATATATTTAGAATCTTCCAGTGAAAATATCATTAAAGCAAATGAAATTATTGACAATGAATATGGCATTAAACTACATAGTAAATCTAGATATAATCTAATTGAGAAAAATATTATCTCAAACAACAATTTAGGTATATTTCTTGGTGGTACTATCTATCCAACTTTCTTTTTTAATATTCTTCTAGATGGTTCTACACATAATGAAATCATTAAAAACAACTTCTTTGAAAATTCACAAGATGCATTTTTTCAGAATTCAAGAAGAAATAGATGGTGGAGGAATTATTGGAATGAAACCCGTTTATTACCAAAATTAATTTTTGGAGAACTTTTTATTTGCAGACTTCAAGGAATGCCTCCTAATGCTGTTGAACATCATGTTCCTTGGATTCCAAGAATTGATTGGCGTCCAGCATTACGGCCATTTTCAATATAGATCTTTTAATAGATTTCAGAATTTATAATTTTATTAAAAGAATTTAAATACTGATTATCTTATTTTTATAATAATCAAGGTAGGAGATATAATGAATAAAAGGTATTTGTTTAGCTAACCTGTTGGTTTATAAATAGATTGTAGATAAATCGGGATTTTTCAGTTATTCATTTCTTCGAGAAGCACTTAAAAAATCATGTTAGATACTGATTTTAAAAGTGATTTTACTCTCCTGGGGCATATCCTAAGCTAAACAAATACAATAAAAGAATTATTACACTTGGGATAGTGTTCATATTCTTCATCTCAGTTTTAACACCAATTATAGTAAGTCATGATGTAAAATTTAAACTTGATAATTATAAAACTTTTTTAGAAAATGATTTCCCAAACATAATGATTACTGGATTTTGGAATCCAACAGGTCAGATGATTGCTCCTTTTAGTACTGATCCTTATTTAAATCCAGATGGATGGAAAGGTGAAAATTGGGAAGGTAGAGGTTATGATATCTATTCATTTTTCCCAACACCAGGCTCGTACAATGGCACATTTGAGGTAGATTATCAAAATACCTGGGATGATTTTTGGGATATTACTGCTCAAATAAACCCAATAGTAATCATAAGTTTTGGTGCAGGAGCTGGACCATGGGAAATCGAGTTTAATTCACGAAATCTTGATAATTGGGTAAATGACTATAATCCACCATATCAACCCACTCCTTGTCCTCCAGATGATACTGTCCCTTTGGGACATATTCGTCATTCAACACTTCCAGTCCAGGAAATTGAAGATGCTGTAAATGAACAAACCTCTGTTAACGCATGGGTTGATTGGGATGGCAATCCTGGAGCTTTTTTATGTGAATACATGGCATATCTTGGAATGTGGTATCAATCAATTCATAAAAATGATAGTACAGATCCATGCCAAGCATCAGGTTTCATCCATGTGAAAAATACAATTTCAGTTGAAGTAGCAATGCAGGCAACAAATGTAACAATCCGCGAAACAATCGAAAATCTATACATTGAAAATTATCCTCCAGATGCACCCATAATTGATGGTCCTACAAGTGGAAAAATAGATATATCTTATAACTTCACATTCAACTCAACAGATCCAGAAAATGATGAAGTATATTATTACATATTATGGGGTGATGGATATATTGAGAATTGGGATGGTCCTTATACTTCTGGAGAATATTTTGAAATTGCTCATACTTTTAAAAAACAAGGTTCGTTTACAATTGAGGCAAAAGCAAAAGACACAAATGGTTATGAAAGTGCATGGGGAACATTAGATGTGAAAATTCCAAGGAGCAAAGCAAATAGTTACAAAAATAATCTACTTTATTTATTATTAGAAAGATTTCCAGATATATGTTTAATAATTAGAAATATTTTAGCAATAGATTAGTCAAAACCTATATTTTTTATTATGAACTTAGGCTTTATTTTAAACTATTTTTAACCAATCCTCTTGCAAGAAACCAGGAATACTTCGACTAATCGGAAAAAGCTTTTTGTCTTGATATTTCAATACTTGTGAGCGGATAAAATTTTTAAATGGAAGATGCCAATATATCGTTTGCAATAACAGATTTTTATTCAGATTTGATTTAAATTGTTTAAATTCTTGTAAAGCCGTATTCTTTGATATATGACTTAACGCGGCAATTTTTCCAGAAATAAGAGCACCATTAATTCCAAAACCAAAAAAAGGATCTAGAAAACCAGCTATATCTCCTGCTAAAACAAATGTTTTTCTTCGATATTTTGTAAACAATTGTGCTTTTTTAGGAAAATGTGATACAATAGAAGACCAATCATTTAATTCAATACCTTCAGTTTCTTTTACCAGTTCAGAAAATTTTTTTAAATTTTCTTGAGAAAGATTCAATGATCCTGAGAGTTGAGCAGAAATCATTCCATTTTTTCCTGAAATATAGCCATAGTCAGATGAATAGTTACCGAAATAAGCAATAGCAATATTTCCAAGGTCACTATCTTTATGAATGTCAAATTGTTTGTATGTAATGTATGGTAAATTAAGACTGCTAACAAGCTTTGAATATCCTGCTGTGGCAATAATTGATTTTTCAGGAATGTTTTCCAAATTTTCTTTTGTTAAAGATTTAGAAAATTCAAAATTAACTCCTTCATTTAGCGCAATATTATAGAGAAAATAATCCAATGAGGTTTCTCCTGGACCTCGTTCAACAACAAATAAGTTTTTTGTTGAAAATATATATCTTTTTGAACCAACATAGCCTCGAAATGTATCAAGTTTTGAAAAACATGAATCAATTTTTATTCCGATATATTTCTGAATATCTTGAATATGCATTGGTGTCATATGAATTGAAGGATGACATTTTGCTGAACCACCAATTCTATTTTCTTTTTCAAATACTGTAACATTATATCCATTTCTAACTAGATTTATAGAAGCAACTAGTCCAGATAGACCTGCACCATATATATGAATATTTTTGATTGTCACATAAATCACTTGGTTTTATTTTTATAATAGATTAATCTATCACAAGAAAAATCATGATACATTCTTACTTTTAATCCAACAGTTATCACTTTCAAAATAGTCACCTGTCCTATAAAATGCACGTGCTCGGCAACCGCCGCATACTTCTCTATATCTACATATTCCACAGTCTCCTTTTAATTGCTTTCTATCTCTCAATTCCCTTAAAACAATGTTACTTTTATTAAACCATATATCTTGAAAATTCTGTAGTTTTAGATTCCCGAGTTTATGTGGCAGAAGATAACATGGATGAATATCTCCGTTACTTGAAACATGGCATGCCCATCGTGCTGCAAGACAACCCTTAAAAAATTCTGTTAACCGTCCATATTTTTTATAAAAATATGTATCCTTTCCACATGCAGAATTAATAGTTATGGAATATGGATAGGGTTTAATTGAAATTTTGCTTGAAGCTGCAAACTTTTGTAATCGTTCAAAGAGTTGTTGTCGTTGTTTAGAATTTGGTATTTCATTTTTTAATTTGCTACCACGTCCCGCAGGAATGAAATCATAAACATACCATCCATCTATTTTGAGCAATTTTATTAGATTAAATAAATCGTCTAATTCATCGATATTGCTGTTCATAATTACAGATGATACCTGTGTATTTATACCTGCATTTACACATTTTTTAATTCCATTAATAGTTTTTTCATATGTCCCTTTTTTATTGCGAATGTAATCATGCGTTTCTGGTTTTGCACCATCAAGACTTATACAGACATTGTCTATATTGAGTTTCTTTAAACGTTTTATACAATCTTCATCAATTAGTGTACCATTAGTAGATAATGAG
>CAZHIY010000143.1:0-6059 GCA_964533085.1 uncultured Thermoplasmatales archaeon
ATATTGAACCAGGTGAAGAAGTTACATTTGATTTTGATGATTGGACTCCTGAGTTTCTTTTAGAAGAGACTACTGGCTCGGAAGAATACATTGTAGAAGCTAGTATTGAAATGGAAGGAGACAAGAACCCAGGTAATGATATTAAATCTGAATTTTTAACTCTAGAGTTCTGGCATGATGTTGGTATAGATGAGATTACCTCACCTAGTAATTGGCATGCTGATAGATTAGACAATCTTATCTATGACAATGGTGAACCTGATGGAAGGAATTGTCTTTTTGGTTCAATGTATAATGGATACACAAACATACTTATTGATGATTTCACAATCAACGAAGTCGTGACACTTAGAGGAGCAAAATTACATTTCTTATGGAACAGTGGATACTCACAAAATTTGGACACGGTAAGGATATACGTCGTGGAAGAAACTGGTGATTGCGATCCTGATCCCGCAGATCCACCTTATGCTTTAGAGGAAGTAACATCATTTGTGGAATATACTACCGGCTCTTACTATTTCAGTCGTCCAGAGGTAATTGTAGAAGCTGAATTCGAGGGAATTACTATTGAACCTGGTCACTGGTATATAGGAATTCAACCAGATGGAATAATTGAAGATATAGCATTTCTTTTAACAGCTCCAGACAATGGATGTATGGTAATGGCAGATATACCATATTGGAATCATTCAAGATGGACGAGTTCTCAAGACATTTGGGGGGAAGGTTATGATCTTGCATGGTCAATCTATGGTACAGCATGCTGTCCACCACCAATAGCTCGGATAAGACCAGGAACACAAGACATTGACGCAGTTGTGGAAAACTATGGTACATTTCCAAAGAATGATCTGACTTGTTATGCTGAAATCTGGGAATATATAACAGATCCAGAAAATGGAACACAAGTTTATACTGACGAAATCAGCAATATAGATTTACTTACTCCACTTGGTGGTACAGAAGATTTAGAGTTTGCTGATTTTAATTTTATGGACGAAGGACGATATAAACTATTTCTGAATTTTCCAGCTTATCCAGATGATATACATAAAAATAATAAAAAGCAATTAAGAATATGCGTTGATGATACAAAACCAATATCTGGTTTTCCTCCAGTTCTTGATCCATCTGAACCTAATGGTAAAAATGGATGGTATGTTGATGATATAATAGTAACATTAAACGCATCTGATCCATGGTCTAACGGAGTTTCTTCAGGAGTAAGGGAAATCAAGTATTCAATTAATGGTGGAGCTGAACAAGTAATTTTTGGATGCATTGGAAGTTTCCTTCTTAAAGAAGAGGGAAAAGACATTCTTTTAGAATATTGGGCTATTGATTGGGTAGGTAACGTGGAATCACCAAAAAAATCCTTCTCAATTGATATTGACAAAACAGCACCCGAGGTCTCACTTACTTATGATGTAATTGGTGGTAATAAATGGCAGGGTTGGAATTTTAAGTTTACAGCAACTGCATCTGACACTATAAGTGGTATGAACTATGTTGAATTCTACTTCAATGATGTTTTACAGGTAAATGTAACTGGACCAGGACCAACATATGAGTGGACTTATACCTATTTTGGTGGATTAGATGTGATTATTACTGCTGTTGCATATGATTATGCTGGGAATTCAAATTTTGATCAAATTATTGACCCATCAGCATCTTCTCATAGTTTCTCAAACAGTAAAAATTTATGTAGTTCAGCTCAAAAATTAAAGTTACCTTTAATAAGGTAATAAATTAGATAAATTCATAATAAGTACACAGAAAATTAAACTTATCATTTATAACATATAATTGAATAAAAATATAAATACAAATTAAATGATTATATTATTGTAAAAGAGAGTATTTGAGGGAGGAAAAAAAAATGAAAAAAGTAATATTTTTAGAAAGCAAGCATCTAAAAAAATTTACTACAATCGTTACAGTTTTAATTATTGCCTTAACAATTATTTCCAGCAGTTCGATTTCAATGTCAGTAAGAATGAAATCAAAAACTAATAATTTGAATTTTTTAGAAACAGAAGAAATTTCAAATGGTCTTGCACCAAATATCAGAGAAATCCAAACACCAAGTGATGAAAAAACCATTGGTTTAGGACAAGGACCAATTGGTTGCGAATATATGTGCGGATATAAGGCATATCCTGGTCCAGAAGGAATTATTTGTTTTAATCTTGAAACAGGGGAAACATATGATTGTGGCGAAACAATATCAGGAGATTTTCTATCCGGTGGAACATATGGTTGTGATGGAGTATGGTATGCTGTTGAATATGGTAGCGGTATTTTATATGGAATAGACCCCTATAGCTGTGATATGTGGGTGATTGGTGGTGGTGGTACAAATATTGATGGTCTCGCATACAATCCAATTACAAATAAGATGTACGGCAGCTCAAGTAGCAATTATCTCTATGAGATCGATCCAGACACTGGTGAACAAGAACAAATAGGTCCTTTTGGTGGTGGTGTCTTTTATATGATTGGTATGGCATTTGACGCAGATGGTATACTATACGGTTGGGATCTTGGAAATGATAAACTCTGGACAATTAACACAGAAACTGGCGAAGCAACAGAAGTAGGCCCTCTAGGTATAAATATTAATTATGCACAAGATGGAGACTTCTGTAGAGAAACAGACACTTTGTATCTGACAGCATATACAAACACTGGTCAATTTTACGAATGTGACGAAGACACAGGACAATGTACTCTACTTGGTAATTTTCAGGGTGGTATGGTAATAACTGCTTCGATATTTCTAAACGATTGTACTCCACCCGAACATGATGTTTCTGTAAAAAGCATCGATTACCCAGAAAGTGGACATGCTGTTCCTGAAATTCCGATGCAGGTTACAGTAAAAAATTCAGGAAATAACACAGAGACAACAGATATAAAAATGCAGGTATTCAAGTTTGAAGAGGATTCTGTTATTTTTAATGAGGATTTTTCTGATGAATTTCCTCCTCAAGGATGGAAAACTGATTACTGGAACAAATCATTTACTAATAATTCTGGTGGTGAGTCACCAGAAGCTCAATGTTACAATTATGACCAATATTATGGAGGGCAATATTATGATAATTATTTACTTACAAGCACTATCAATTGTACAGGCCTGAATAAAATAAATATTAGATTCAAGTGGGCAGCTAATTATGAATATCCACAATATAGTTCTGTGTATGTTAAATTTAGAACGAATTCAACTAGCCCTTGGAGAGATATAACTCCTTGGGATAATCCTGTTGGAATTAATCAACAATCACAAACATGGGAAATTAGTCATCATAGTTTAGTTGAGCCTTTTGGAGATGAATGTCAATTAATGTGGCAATATTTAGGTTATTATTATTATTTCAATTATCTCTGGCTAGATGATATTGAAATTATATCATTTAACAATTTAAATGAATACAATGAAATAATCGAAGACCTAGAAATTCAAGTAGGTGAAGAAATAATAGTTGATTTTCCAACCTGGACACCAGTAGATTGGGATAATACTTATTATGAAGACATATGGCAGGATTATAATGTATATGCTTGCTCTCAACTTGAGGATGACATTCCAAAAAATGATTTTAAAAATAAAATTATTGATTTATATTATCCTTTAGCTCATGACATAGAACTTACTAGTATCGATTCTCCTTGTAAAGATGGACCAGGAAAAACATATCCTGTGAAAACAACAATAAAAAATGTTGGAAAAAATACTGAATGCTGCATATCAACTGATATAAAAATTGCTGAATCAATTCTATTAGATCCAATATTAAATGAGGATTTTTCTAGTGGACAATGTCCTCCATCTGGATGGACAGACGAACATAAAGAAATTGCCTATTATTATGGTTGGAACATATCAAATACAGCTCATTCAGGAGGAATTTCTCCAGAAGCATATATACCATACTATTATTGTAATGCGGATTATCAATTATACTCATATGCAATTGACACAATTGAATATCAAAAGTATAAACTAAATTTTAAATCATATATTAACCATTATTCTGGAAATGAACAATATGCTCTCAATGCAGGATGGAGTTATGATTTAAAGAATTGGTACTCAGCTTGGAGCGAAAACCCAAATTCAGATAAACAATATTATGCTTCCGTGACAATCGAAGGAGGAACTGAAAGAACATACATAGGATTTTGGGTAACTGGTAATCCATATTATTTTAATTATTGGTATATCGATGATATTGAATTAAGACCAATATACTTTTCAGATGAAGAATATTCAGATTCTGTATATTATGATTCAGAAATTTTACCTGGAGAAGATATAACTATTAATTTTGATGATTGGACACCAGATTTTTTACAATATGAAACAACAGGTGAAAAGAATTACATTGTTTTAGCTGAAATAGATGTTGAAGGTGATTTAAATCAGGATAATGATGTGAATGCCGAGGAATTTACACTTATATATTTCCATGATGTTAAAATCAAGGAAATAATAAGTCCAAGTGGTTATAATGGTAAATCTCCTTATAATTGGTTACATTATGATAACGAGGATTTTGAAGATAGTTTTGGTCTACAAGATGGAGGAACTTTTGAGTATGCAATTAGATTAACACCTGATGAATTAAAAAATTATACAGGAGGTTACATTTTTACTGTAAAAAGAAATCATGGAACTTATTCATCTTATGAAATGAGTGGTAAGATGAAGATATATGGACAAGGGACCTCAAGTCATCCAGGGGAATTATTATCAGAGACTCCTTTTCACGGGATTTTAAATTATTGGCATGAGGTAAAACTAACTAATCCAGTAAAAATCAAAGGAAATGAAGATTTATGGATCTCTGTTGAATGCACGCACAAAGCAGGACAAGAACCTGCAATAGGTGATTATGATGGACCTGAATATGAAAAATCAGATTGGTTATATATTAATGGTAGTTGGATAGAAGCTTATTCATTAGGTTTCTATCATGATTGGATGCTGCAAGCAGGATGCCTTGTTTATGGAAGCCCATATAGTTACGTACAACCTGGATATGAAAAAATTGAGGTCCTTGTTGAAAATAATGGAACATTTCCTGAACTTGACCTTTCATGCTCTACAAAAATATACGAGCATGTAACAAATTGTTCGAATGGAACTTTGGATTATGAGGATTTAATTGAAGATATTGATCTTATAGAACCTGTTGGTGGAACTGAACTTTTAAGTTTTGATGATTATACTTTTGCAGATGAGGGCCCTTACAATCTATTTATTGAGATACCAGATGAAAATGATGATTTACCATTTAATAACATAAAGATGATGGGAGTTAGAGTTGATGATACTCCTCCGATTATTTACTATACAATTAATCCACCAGAGCCAGATGGAAAAAATGGTTGGTATATAACAACTCCAACAATAATATTTAATGCTATTGATCCTCAAATTGGATGCGGATTACCAGGTTCAGGGGTAAAAGAGATTAGATATTCAATAAATGGCGGATCTGAACAGGTTATTCCTGGAAGTTCTGGAAGCTTTGTTCTCACAGAAGATGGTTCAAATATCCATATTGATTTTTGGCCTGTAGATAATGTAGGTAATGTTGGACTAAAAACATCCTTTACTATTGATATCGATCAAACAATTCCAGATATTGCACTTGATTATGAAGTAACTGGAGGAAGCAATTTAACAGGTTGGAAATTTACATTTACTGCAATTGCAGTAGATGATATGAGTGGTATGGACTTTGTAGAGTTTTATTTAAATGGAGGATTGCAGGAGACAGTTAATGGTGAAGGAGCAGATTATAAATGGACAATTAAGCTACCTAAAGGAATAAATACAGTAATCAAAGCTGTTGCATATGACAAAGCAGGTCATTCTAACTATGATGAGATTGTTGATCCTGAATGTAATGCCTTAAGTCACTCTAAAACTGCTCAGCAATTTAAAAATATCAATAATCTTCAAGATTTCTTTAATATTTTAATTATGAAATTTTTAGAAAAATTTCAAATTTTTTATAAAATTCTCTTAACATTTAGAT
>CAZHIY010000144.1:0-6016 GCA_964533085.1 uncultured Thermoplasmatales archaeon
CGTTAAATGACTCAATGAACCAATATTTGGAATTTTCCTTAAAAAATCGAAGTATAACTACATGCAATCTTAATTCTGAGGAATGTAAAAAGATTGAAGAGGATATAAATCCTCTATTAAAAAAATATAATTGGACTATTAAAATAAAATAGCTATTTATGTTTTTGAAAATGAATAAACATTTAATTAGATATTTTTGTTTCCATAAGCTGAATGAATTTTATAACAAGCAGTATTATTGTTCTCTTTGCCGCATTAATGGGGCGAGTTTTATCAAGATTACTTAGACAACCTGTTATTTTAGGAGAACTTATTCTTGGAGCAATTGTTGGAAATATAATATTAATTACAAATAATGGTTTAATTGATTTTGATCCTTCTATTGAGTACATTGCAGATATTGGAATATTATTTCTTCTATTTTCAGCGGGTTTATCTCTTAACTTAAAAGAATTTAAAAAGATTGAAAAAAGCTCAACAGTTGTTGCTATACTCGGTGTAATTTTACCTTTTATATTAGGATATATTATAGCTATTTGGTTTGGCTTTTCTTATATCACTGCTTTTTTTATTGGAACAGCTCTAATGGCAACATCTATTGGAGTAAATGCAGATATTTTGCTTGAATTAGGTATGATGGGAACAAGGTTAGGCAGCTTAATTATGGGGGCTGCTGTGATAGATGATATTATTGGTATGATTATAATAACAGTTCTAATTAGTGTCGCAAAAACTGGTTCTTTATTAATATGGGAGATTAGCATATTTCTTGTTCTAGCTGTTTTATTTATTTTTGTTGGTGTTTTATTAACAAAAGATAAAGTAAGTAGTATAGTAGATAGATATCTTTTAAAGATAAGACTTGGGAGAGAAAGTCTTTTGATTATAGGTGTTTTAGTAGCTTTTTTGTTTTCCTTAATCGCTGAAAATATTGGATTGTCTGTAATAATTGGGGCGTTTATCGCAGGAATAGTACTTGGACAGTTGAGCTTTTTCAGAGAATTGAATGACTATGTATCTTTAATAGGAGGGGGATTTTTCATTCCAATATTTTTTGTAACTGTAGGAATGACTTTTGATTTTAACGCATTTTTAGCTATGGGAAGTTTTGCTGGTATTTTATTAGTAGTTGCAATTATTGGAAAACTTGTAGGATGTAGTATAGGAGCAAAACTGACAGATTTTAATAATCGTGATTCAATTGCAACAGGTATAGCAATGATTCCTAGAGCAGGTATTGAACTTATATTAGTAAAACTGGGGCTGGATTATAAAATAATAAATGCAGAAATTGCCTCAGCAATACTGATAATGGTAATTGTTACAACTCTTATTACACCCCCAGCATTGTTAAAGGTTCTTAAAAAGTAGTTTTTAAATATAATATTTAGATTTATCATATTGTAATGCCTAGTGGTAAACGATTAGTTCCAGAATTCTATGAATTAAAAGTTAAGCAATTAATGGATAAGAGAGTGTGGGATTTACCAATAGTTGAAAAAAATGAAGATGTTCAGCATATTTTAAATATATTAGGTGCAAGAAATCATATATGGGTTGTAGATGATAAGGAAAATAAACAACTTGTTGGAGTAATAACTGAACATGACGTTTTATCGATACTTGCTCCAAAAGAATTTTCATTATATCTGTTTGGAATGCCAGATCTCAGATCAATACAGCATGGAACTGTAAAAACTGCAGAAGATCTAATGCATAATAAAGTTATAACGTGTGAACCGGAGGATAAAATTGAAAATGTTCTAAATAAGATGACGACCTATGGACTAAGAAGACTGCCTGTAACAGAAAATAAAAAATTAATTGGGGAAATAACCTTGCATCAATTAATAAGGAAATATTACGATGCTACCCAGTATCATCCCATAGTAGATGAGGATTGAAAAAGATATTACTTGAAGTAAAATATAAAAAAATTTTAATTCCATTATATGAGATTATGAATCAAATTAAAATACAGCCAATTGGTGTAATTCACTCACCCTATAGAGTTCCAAAGGATATTCCTATACAGGGAAGATTTAAAGACAATGTTGAGGCATGGGTAGAACTAAAAGACGAGTATGTCAAGGGTTTGAAGGATCTAGAAAAATTTAGTCATGCAATATTACTTTTCCATTTCCACAAATCTGATAAAGTAAATATTGTCGGGAAACCATTTCTAGAAGACAAAAAACATGGTATATTTGCAATAAGAAGCCCTCATCGTCCAAATCATATCGGTTTATCTGTTGTGAAAATAAAACAAATTAAAGATAATAAATTATTTTTTACTGAGGTTGATATGATTGATAAAACACCTTTGCTTGACATCAAACCATTTGTTAAATATTTTGACTGTCGAGAGGATGCTGTTTCTGGATGGTTGGATAAACATTTTAAAAATGGAAAATATCCAAATAATACATTCATTAAATTAAAATAATATATAGATAATTAATAATTATCAGTTGGAGGTTGTAAATATATGGAGAAAACAGGTTTATCTATCGGTATTATTGGTGGTATAGGACTCGGTTTGATGTTGGGTAGTGAATTTTCTGGAAGAAATATTACTATTATTGGTGCTATTTTGGTAATAATATCAATTGTTTCTATTGGTTATTTTTCCTTAAAAAACAAAAAATGAATCACTTATTATTCTAGTTATCCTGAGATTTCTAAGGTTATTATTAAATCAAAATATTTTTTGATATAATCGTATTATTGGTTTTAAGATAAAATTCTATTTTTTTACAATAATAAGATATTTCAAATTACGCCAATCTTGAAAAGATGAAGAAATATCATGAAAACCTGCATTTTTAAGTTTTGAAATAACCTCATAATTGTGGATATGATATGTTTTACCTGTTGCGAATTCTTCAAATTTATTAAAGATTCTGTTGAAATAATTATCTGGAAAAAAATAAATCTATAATAAAGACCTTTCCCTCTTTTTTAAGAATCCGAAAGGATTTTTTTAATACATTATCTTGCCAATTTTTTTTTGATATGATGTAATACATTAATTAAAAGGGCGATATCAAAGACTTCCTCTTTTATTGGAAGTGAAGATGCATTTCCATGTATAGCTTTGATCAAGGGATTTTTCATCCGCATTAGCATAGGTTTTGAAAAATCAATAATTGTGACACTATTTACTTTACCTATAATTGATTTTCCAATATAACCTGTTCCACCACCTATATCTACAATATTTTCATTTTTTTTTTGATCTAAATTATCATTAATTATTTTTAATTCATGCAGATATTCTATAAAAATATATTTTTCAATAAAGTCATAAAGGAAATACACTCTGACAAATGAGTGCCCTGTCATAATATACCTCAGTCAAAATTGCTAATTTGTTTATAAATTAATTGTAGGTTTATATTGAATTTTAACTATTTATAAAAAAACAAATGAGGTATTTGCTGTAGGGATAAATCTTAGTGATTAGTTAACCGATAGGTAATGCTTTTTATCATTTGATTGGTTGGGGAGATGGCTATTGGAGAATTAAAAAAAATTTAAGTTTTAATCATAATAAGCATCATTTTAAATCTATCAATTGCTTTGACAGCATGAGGTACGTTTGCCGGCATAAGTATCATTTCACCAGTTTTTAGAAGATATTTTTTACCAGATATTACTGCCTCTAACTCACCATCAATAACCTGTAATAAAGCATCAAACGGTGCAGTATGTTCACTAAGTGATTGATTTTTCTCAAAAGCAAATAATGTGATTGTTCCTTTATCTTTATTTATTAGGGTTTTACTTACTATTGTTCCATCTTGATAACTAACCATCTCACTTAATTTTTTTACCTCAGAATGTACCATACTACTCATCTTAATGACCTCTTATCACACGAATAATAAAAAACCTGGTTATAAAATGAATGGGGCTAACAAAACTATGTTTTTCTCAAGTTGAGATGCTGGATGTAGGTCATGAAAAAACCCTGAGAACTCGTCTAAAAGCTCTTCTTTTAGAAGAGACACAAAAAGTCTTTGATGGTTGTAAAACGAAAAAAACTCATATACTATAACTTGGTAATAAACAATTAATCAGTTTCTATCTTCTTTACTTTTTCCAGGCACTTTCTTATACTTTTCAATAGACCAATGTCCCTTTTTTCCCCATAGTAGATTATAGATGCACATTTCTACATACAAAAAGATGACAAGTGCAATAAGCGCAAATACGATATTGATTGTGGCCGGAAAATCCCAAAAGATTTCAAGCGGAATCAATGTATCAACAAGAAGTACAACGACAAGAAACAAGCTCTTTAACGCTTCTTGGTATAGTGGTCTTATTAAACTTTTTTGTATGCCTTCTCGTTTTCTTCTCAAAAGATAGTTTATAAAGTTCTCAGTTCTTTCAACATGCGATCTTAATCTATTTTTTCTAGGTTTCATGTTATCCAACTTTTCAGATTATTTAGTTTTATAATAAAACTATGGATGAAAATCTCAATAGATATGACAGGCTACAAAATGATCTTTGTGAACCTCTTTCATTACAGGTTCTGTTTCTTTACAAATTGATTTACACTCTGAGCATCGCGGGTGGAACCTACATCCTACTGGCAGGGTAATAAGACTCGGGACTTCTCCTTTCAAATGAATATGTTTTGTTTTCATTTTTGGATTTGGTATAGGAATTGCAGAAAGTAATGTTTTTGTATATGGATGCAGTTGTTCCAGGAATAGATCCTTTGTACGTGCAACTTCAACAATTTTACCTGCATACATCACTGCGACACGATTACTAATATATTTTATGACACTTAAATCATGGGTGATAAAGAGGTATGTGAGACCAAATTTTTTTTGGAGATCTTTGAAGAGGTTAAGGATCTGTGCTTGAACTGAAACATCAAGAGCTGATGTTGGTTCATCAAGAACAATAAAATCAGGGTTTAGCGCAAGTGCCCGCCCTACACCGATACGTTGTTTCTGCCCTCCACTAAACTCATGCGGGTATCGGTACATGTGTTGTTCATCTAACCCAACGATTTTGAGTAGCTCAAGAATTTTATCATTCAATGCTTCCCCTTTGAACTTCTTGTTTATTTTCAATGGCTCACCAATAATCTGTTTTACAGTCATACGAGGATTTAACGAAGATGAAGGATCCTGAAAAACAATCTGCATATGTGGCCGAAGTTTTCTTAGCTCTGACTTGTTAATCGCATTTAGATCAGACCCCATAAAACAAAGCTTACCTGTGGTTGATGGAATAAGATGAATAAGCACACGCCCAAGTGTAGTTTTTCCACAACCAGATTCACCAACAAGACCAAATGTTTCCCCTTTTCTAATCTCAATGTTAACATCGTCGACAGCTTTAACATAATCTTTTATCGAGGAAAATAATCCCTGTCTTACTGGAAAATATTCTTTGATATTAGTCGCGCTTACAATAATCTCTTTCATTTTCCTCCTTAGCTGCCACTGAATATTTCACATATTCATAATGATGGCATGCAACACAGTGATCTTTCTCAACTTCTCTTAGCGACGGATCACATTCTTTGCAAATATCGGTGCGGTATCTGCATCGTGGGTGGAATCGACATCCAGATGGTGGTTCAATGAGATTCGGAACGGTTCCTGGAATGATATCTAATTGTTTTTGCTCTTCTGTTATTTTCGGGATTGCTCGCATAAGTCCTCGTGTATATGGATGATCTGGGTTATCAAAAATTTTTTCTGTTGTTCCTATCTCGACGATATAGCCTGCGTACATTACGCCCACACGATTACACATCTCTGCAATAATTCCTAGATTATGGGTGATTAGCCATATAGCGGTTCCTATACGTTTTTGTAAATCTTTCATGAGATCTAGTATCTGTGCCTGTACAGTGACATCCAACGCGGTTGTTGGTTCATCTGCAATGAGTAAATCTGGGTTGCATGCAAGCATCATTGCAATCATCACTCGCTGTCTCATCCCACCACTCAACTCATGTGGGTATTGTTTTGCAACTTTTTTC
>CAZHIY010000145.1:0-6009 GCA_964533085.1 uncultured Thermoplasmatales archaeon
CCCAGGTGTGTCACGGTTCAGGCTAAGGCTTTATAGCCAGGATTCAGCCCAAGGCTCCATGGTCAGGATTCGTCTGAAGGTTCACCCACCACGTCTCCAAGGCCTAGGCGCCAACAACAAACACCATGACCCCCACAGCTACTACAATAAAACCCTGGACAGAACATTCCTGTGAAAAACCTTGTGAAAGATCAAAGCATAAAACACCAGCTGAATTCCCCCTAAAAATTAGCCTGTGAACAAACTCCATGAACAAGCTGTTGACATCTTTGAAATCCAGCAGAAATCATCAACACAATAAATAGTTCCAAAACCATGATGAAAACCGTAAAAGCTGATCAATTTCTTGATAATGTGCTCAGCTGGTTAAATAACATTCTCCAGAAATAAATATGTTTAAAATCAAAACAAATGAAGACAGTTACTCAAAAGGAGTAAACCCTGATTTTTTTCTAGTAATTACGAAACAATATCTTCCATTAATTATTATTGATATTAATTCAATAAAAAAAGGAGAGAATAGATGGAATGTTTGTTTCTGGCTTGTTGAAACCGTAAGCTGATAGCTGGCCTCTATAAGACTCTCATCATTACAAACAAGTACATCACCATCGGGATCACGGAATATGCGGAGCAGGCATGCCCCATCGTCGAACATATGCTTTTGCGCAAAAAATGATGTCGGACGGACGGAATGATTATCGTCGTCAGATTTCTTCGGCGAAAGCAAATCGAAAACACGCACTATTTGGCAGGCTGAAGTTCCGTGGTTGTTTTCCGTGCGTGATGGAACGCTGTGATTATTCGCCGACTATACACGTCGTCCGTAGCCGACGGAAAAGACGGACGGAAAAGACGGACGGAAAAGACGGACGGAAAATGACCGACGGCATAACGAACGGAAAAACAACGTATTTTTTCATGGCCCCGTGGACAGACGGGATGAGAGACTCATCAGCAGATGGCATTTACGACGTGCTCACAACAAATGTCACTTAAAGATATTCCTGGAGATGAGACTGAGTGGCCAGACCCACTTGTTGTGACCATGCCAAGGGACAAAGCAACTCAAACTTCACCATTCCTAAACTTCCTTCAGAACCATCCATTCCTATACCATTTGTTTCAGTATTTGTTACAGCGGTTAGGAGTACAATAAAACAATTTTTTTTTCTTTATTATTTTTTAGAAATGAAATCAGAATAATTAAGAATAGATTTGAACTTCTTATTTAGGTAGAAATCCCAATTTTCCCCGTTTTTCTATAAAAATGTATAATTAAACAGAAAAGTATGCTCCTATCGGGAAGGGAACACGAATTTACTAGTAAAAATACTTACACTATTTTTACTTCTAGAATAAAAAATATTTATTTTTAATCTAACAAGAAATATTATATTTGTATTTTCTAAATCGCCAATAAAAGAATATGTATATTAAATAACTACTGTCTATTGGTAAATATCAAAAATATTCCATGGGCTATCGAGGGATATTAAAAATTGATTTTGAATAATCCCAGCAGTCTTTCCAGCATTGGGACGCGTTCAAAGAGTTTCATAAGAAGATGTGAACTTTCTGAAGGTCTGAAATGATTAAAAGAGATAATATCTGTTGTTTCATTGTAAATGTAATCGCCATCGATATACACCCATTCTCCATCAAGGAATTCATAGGCTGTCAGATTAGCCTTAATTCTTAAAGTTAATTTCCATTCATGAATCCCATAGAGTCCAGAATGGAGTGGACAAAACTCAGTATAATCAATATCTATATCAGGTGGATTTGAACCATTTACTATTGTTACAGTATCTTTAACATCACAGAAAGTTATTGGGTATGATACCACTACATCTTCGACTTCAGCAAAATACTCATATTTAACTACAATTTTAAGGTTCTCAGGGCATCTAAAATTAATTTTCACATTAACAGTCCAATCACCTTCTGGTCTAACAACATCTTCTTCATAATCAATTCTGTTATTGGTAATATTTTCACTAAAGTCCATACTAAGATTAGCCAGATAATTATACTCGGCTTGTGTAACTGTAGGTTCTTTAGTTACTTCTTTCTGCACAACTGCTATACATGGTTGAACACTAATACCTACAAATATAAGAATAATACCAATAGCCAGAGTTTTACTTAAAATGCTACTCTGATTTACCATTCTCTGAGACCTCCCTCAATATTTACATCTGTTATGGGATATTTAAATGTTACAATAACCCAGATAAAATGTTAAAATAAATAAAAAAAAGAGAGATTGGTTTGGACTACCTTAGTCCAAGTAGTTGTCGTAGTATTGGAAACAAATTTAGAAAATTTTCCAAGATGTTAAAAAATGGTTTATTTACAGACCTATCATTTGGTGTTTCATGATATGTTATAAAACAAAAGTCAACTTCTTTATATTCTCCATAATTTTCCATATCAGTCCAGGTATCGCCATCATCATCTGAAGCCCATGCAACTCCTCTATCGTATGAATTATTCACACCAAATAACCAAGCATAAGTATTATCAGCGTCACCACCGCCTCCACTGCAAATTATATAATACGTAACTTCTGGGGTAACATTGATATCTTCAAAATCAAACAATACCCAGGTTCCTTTATATTTGATTATGTCTGCATCTCTAGTTTTTGATGTTAAATCGCTTCCATTTAAGCTATCTCTTATAGAAACTGTTATTTGTAGACCTGCTGGAGGCTCATTAAATTTAAACATTTCGATAGCTACTGCTGTGAGATTATTTCTTGTAGGTTTGAATTCTTGGGCATTTTGAAATGGTGGATTAATTTGAAATCCAGTACTAATATGCTCTGTTTGTTTTTGGTCAGAGCCTTTTAACCATTTTGGTGGTGCATCTTTTATTCCATATATATTCTCAGAGATAATATTTGAATTATTATCTAGGTTTTCAATTTTATTGTTTATTTGAATTCCTGATACATTAAAAGCAGTTGTAATCAACAGCATCAAAACAAATATTCCTATTAATTTTTTCTTCATATTTTTTTCACCTCCCTTAAAATTATAGATATGTTATATATTATTTTGATATAAATGTAACTGAAATAAACTGTTACAATGATTTCATCCAGCTCTGATTAATCCTAGCAGTCTTTCCAGTATTGGGAAACGTTCAAAAAACCATAGATACCACTGATTAGTTACTATTCTGTTTCTTGGCATTGTGACCCAAAGATAACTCCAGTCACTTTCATAATCATAGATGTCCTTCGCTTTTACTTCAATGACATATTCTCCCCAATACCATGAGTGACTTTCTATAATTACTTCACCAGATTTATATGGCCCTATCCAACTGGTATTTGTTCCATCTCCCCAATCTATATAGTAATATACATCGTCTCTTTCATAGTCCCATGTAAAAAATGTATAATTGTATACCATACCTGCTTTGCCAGATGTTGGCCCCTCAATATATGGATCTTCTGGTGGGTAAAATTTTTCTGCAATTCGTGCTCTTGTTATGTCGCCTGACTTATTGCCTGTGGCATCAGTAACATTCAAGGTAACAACATAATAATCAGTACAGTCACAAGGAGCTGTATAAGTATGCACAGGATTCTGCTCCTCTGAAGTAGTTCCATCTCCAAAATCCCAATGCCAAGTATAAGGTTCTGTTCCGTTCCAAGTATCACCAGTAAATTGAATAGGTACGTTTATTAATTCGCGGTATGATCCATTGGCATCTACTTTCAACTTGCCTATTCCAAATGCATGGAAATAACCATAAAAATCCTCATATTGAGATTGAGAAGACGAAGCTACGTATACCGTTCCATCCTCACCAATAGCTAGAGATGCTTCGATATATCTATTTGAAATCAGTTTTCGCCACTTCTCGGTCCCATCAGGATTAATAGCAATAAGATCACCATAATCCCATTGTCCAGAACTTGTACCGATATATATAGTACCATCATCACCAATAGCAGGGGCAGAGTCAATAATACGACCCCCCATGTAAAAATCCCACTTCTTTGTTCCATTGGGATACAGAGCATAAAGATAATAATCACAAGAACCTAGATAGATAGTTCCATCTTTTCCGATAGAAGCACTTGACCATATATCATCATGAGGATTGAATTTCCATTTCATCGTACCATTTGGATACAGAGCATAGAATCGTTGTTCACCGTGAGATCTGGATATAGAGCCTATATAGATCGTTCCATCTTCTGCAATGGACGGATCACCCCATATACCAATATACTTACCCTCTAATTTAAAACACCAACGCAACGTACTATTTGGATAAAGAGCATAAAGATAACCGGTATAAGAACAAATGTAGATTGTTCCATCGTTTCCGATAGCAGGTGAAGACCCTAAATGACCTGTTGAATAATTCCATCTTTCTGTACCATCAGGATTAACAGCATACAGTTTTTGGTTCTGACTTTTAAAATAAATAGTGCCATCTTCAGCTATAACTGGAGAGGAGGTTGTATTACCTTCTACACTAAATTTCCATTTTCTTGTACCATTTGGGTAAATTGCATGCAATCCACTCCTTCCTACACTGATGTAGATAGTCCCATCGGCAGCAATCGCTGGAACAGAAATTAATTTTACATTATATTTCCATTTTAATGTTCCATTTGGATACATTGCATAAAGGCCATTGTTACTTCCGAAATAGATAGTACCATTATTATCAATGACTGGACCTACTTTTTCATTCAAATATGATGTTTTAAATCTCCATTTTTCATCACCTGGATTATCAGCGGTACTATATTGACTACGTCCTGTATGACGAGCATCATGACTTTTCATTGGCCATGGAGAATCCATTGGAGGACCATCAGATTCTATATCTGAAAATTCTGTAAATTCAAATCTAATAGATTTAACATCATATCCAAGAATCGTAGGAGTTATTGTTGTGATAAGAAATAGAATTATTATTCCAACTGCTAGGATTTTTCCTTTCATAATTTACCTCCCTCAATATTATTTAATCAGATAATGGATATTTAAATGTTACAACAACAAAAATAGTAATCTTCCTAGTATTGGTAAACGATCAAAGAGTTTCATAAGAATATGTGAACCATCTGAAGGTCTGATACGATTAAATACTAAACTATCCTTTATCTCTTCTAAAGTATCATCATTATGAAGTTTTACCCATTCTCCATAAATAAACTCATAAGCTGTAAGATTGGCCTTAATTCTTAAAACCAATAACCACTGATTTCTAGCATGCATTGGACAAAACTCAGTATAATCAATATCTATATCAGGTGGGTTTGAACCATTAATTATTGTTACTGTTTCCTTCGCATCACAGAAAAATATCGGATAAAGTGTTACTAAGTCATACACTTCAGCATAATACTCATATTTGACTACAATCTTAATATTTTCTGGACATCTGAAATTTAACTTTACATTAATAGTATAATCTCCTTCTGGTATCCTCCCTTTTTCCTCGTAATCAATTATATCGTTAGTGATATTTTCACCAAAGTCCATAGTAAAATTAGCAAGATACCAAGTTTCATCTGGATTAACCATAGTTTTTCCTATTATTTCGTTTTGAACAACCGCAAATGCTGGTTGAATACCAATACCAACAAATAGAATAATAACTCCAACTACCAGAGACTTATACAACACAGGATTCTTACTCATATTCTCTTCTCCCTCAATATTTTTACATCCACTGTTGGATATTTAAATGTTCTAATATCTAGATGTCATATGGTTCTTTAGCTGGATGCCAATCAAAATTCCATAATGGTATAATTGGTGGAGAAGGAATAGGAATTACTCCATAAAAAACAGACATTGTACTGCGTTCAATAGTCCCTTTTATGGGTTTCGGAAATACACTGGACCAGTCATCCCAATAATTACCATCCCAATGATTCAAGAATGAACTGCTAAAAGTTGCATGTTGACTTAAAAGTCTCTTTAAAATAAACCTCCAGTCGATTCTTGACTGTCTCGATATTATCAT
>CAZHIY010000146.1:0-5972 GCA_964533085.1 uncultured Thermoplasmatales archaeon
GGACATGGGATGATTTTTTAATGTATCATTATGCGCTATAAATAAGGACATTACCAAAAAGTTATTTGAAAAACTAGATTATGACAGTCAAAAATAATATAATAAAAATTTATATAAATATTTTATAAATTTATACATAAAATTAAAAAATACGTTACTTTTGTAATTAATAAAAAAAAAAAAGGAATATTATATAAAGTAATAATAAATAAAAGAAACATTTAAATAATGCAATCCTATAAATAAAAACAATTTTTTTGATGGGAGGAAAAAAAATATGAAAAGAAAAATTAGTGCAATAATTTTAACGCTACTGATAATCCTAAGCGCCATCACAATAACACCCAATAATTATACTGTAAAAGCTGCTACACAGAAACCAAATTTGTATGTTGGCGGTGGTGGACCTAGCAACTATACAAAGATTCAATACGCATTGGAAAATGCAAGTTCAGGAAACACTACCGTTTTTGTTTATACAGGAATATACTCTGAGACACTTATAATAAATAAAACAGTAAATATTACAGGTGAAGACACCAGCAGTACCATTATTGATGCTGGTAATAATGGATGCGTAGTTATAATCACTGCTGACTGGGTTAACATGAGCAAATTTACAATCCAGAAAGGTGGTGGGGAAGAAAACGATGCAGGAATAAAAGTACAATCAAACAATACAAACATATCTAACAATATCATAAAAAATTGTGATGCCCTAGGAATCTATTTAGAAAACTCAAATAACAACTCCATATATAACAACACTTTTACAAACATTGTCAATACAAGCACGATTTTTCTTTGGAATACCTCAGCATATAACAAGATCTCAAAAAACAACATCACCAATTGTGGATGTGCAATTGATATAGGAAACGGCTCACACCATAACAATATCACAGACAACATAATCCACAACAACACATATGGAATATACTTATGGAGCAATACCACAAATAATAACTCAATTAATAAAAATACAATTGATAACACAACCAATTATGGTTTAATAATAGATGAAGCAATAAATAATAAAATATTTGAAAATGATTTCAAAGACAACGAAGTCGGTATAGGCATCTGTCAGAGGTCATTACCTCAAAATAATACATTTTATCATAATAATTTTATCAATAACACCAATCACGTTTATAGTGAAATTAATCAAACCTGGGACAATGGATATCCATCTGGAGGGAACTATTGGGATGACCATGAAAAAAATGACAATTCCTCTGGAATAGGTCAAAATCTTTCTAGTAGTGATGGCATCTGTGATACACCGTATTATATACATTTCAATGGTACCGCTGATCAATATCCATTAATGCTAAAATGGGGAGAGTACTCACCAGTTGGAAGATTTACAATCCAGGTGGTTAATAAGACTGTATCATTAAATGCATCTAAATCCTATGATGGTGATGGATCAATTGTTAATTATAGCTGGGATTTTGGAGATACCAATGATGGAACTGGAGAAACAGTTAATCATACATATTCACAAAATGGAACTTACATTATAACACTATTAGTGACTGATGATGAAAGTAAAAATAGTACAATAGTCAAACATGTTTTTATTGGAAATGATATAACTCCACCTGAAATAAACTCTGTTTCTAATAATCCCAATACGGTTGGATTTGGTTTTAATATTACAATTACTGTTAATGTCACAGATGATTTGAGTGGTGTTGAAGTAGTTGAAGTTAATATAACATATCCTGATAATTCATTCATTAATTATACTATGAACAATACTGAGAGTGATATCTATAGTTATAACTTTAGTGATACATGGCAGAATGGGCAATATAATTACTCTATATGGACAGTTGATTATGCTAATAATACAAACATTTCAGCAAATTATAGCTTCAATGTCTCAGCAAATGCAACTGTCACTGTGTGTACTATAAAAGATAGTTATGGTGATAATGAAATAATCAATCTCACAGATCCACCCTCAGGTGATTCTGAAATAGGATATGAACTGTTGAATGGTGGCGCGGTTTTGCATATCTGGAACAGATTTGATAGTTATTATTTCAACACTAGTAGTGGTATTCAGCTTACCAACCATTATGATGAGTACTGGTCTCATAATGTGTTGATGCTAGGCTATTATAATAACAATGAATGGAATCTTATTTATCGGACTGATGAGCTGAGTGGATTCAACAAGGATATTGATACAGATAATGAGACTTTTGTGAATGCTACATTGTGGAAGAATCTAAACTATGGTGGTTATGATTTCCGCCTTGCCATTAGGTATCATCTTAATATTGATGACAATGATCTCACAATTATTCCATATATTAAAAATATTGATCAGGATGACATACCGTATGTTCTTGGTTTCGGCTGGGAGATAAAAGACATTCAAATAGATATGACAAAATCTGGTGATTATATTGATGTCAACCGGACTATGTATTTCTTGAATCAAACACTTGATAATGTTTACTCTAATCTGTCTGATACAGAGTTCTATTTGATGGAAAATATTACTGATTCTAAAACCAGGTCTTTGTATTTGAAATGGAACCAGTCACTTAATTATAAACTTCAAGTAAAATCAAGAACTGAACAATATAATGCACCTGTTACATTATTTATAAAGATTGGAACGTTGGATGCTGGTCAGGAGAAATACACTGAGATGTATTGGTATGATGCTGATCAGGTGATCTATTATTTCGATAGCTTTGATAATGGTCCTATGGGTGAGGCTTGGGCTTCAAATCCTAGTTATATGGTTGATGGTAGTATTTCCAATCATGCTTCTACTACGAGTAATGGTGATGTTGAGCTTTGTACTGGTAATAATTGTTCTGGGACTGATCTTGGTACAATAGTTCATGTTTCATTGAGAGTGAAGTCTTATTATTCTGGTAGTCAGCGTGATACTATTTTGCGGCCTGTTTTTGGTGGAACAAATGATGGTGCGGATCATAATTACCAAACCGTTGTCATTGATAGTTGGTCGCAGTGGTTTGATATAACCTATGATCCTTTTGCTCCTCAGTCTTGGGCTTGGTCTGATGTTGATAGTCTGGATTGTGATGTAGTAGCAGAGAATGCTCCTTCGGGACCGTTTACGTTGTATTGTTCTAAGGTTGAAATCCGGGTTGGTTATGTACCTTATAATCATGAACCTGATATAAGTAGTCCTGTCCCTGTTGATGGCGCATCTGGTATTGGTATTCAACCTGTTTTGAATATCACGGTCAATGATCAAGATGGAGACACAATGAACATTACTTGGTGGTCTAACTCTAGTGGTAGCTGGCAGGTTTTTGGAACAAATAGTAGTGTACAAACTGGTACATATCATCAGACGATGAGTAATGCTAGTGTTTATGGTCTTTGGTGGTATTGGAAGGTAAATGTAAGTGATGGTGAAGATTACACTGAGAGCAGTGTTTATAAGTTTCATACAGGTCGTATTCCCATAATTAGTAATCCAGTACCAACAGATGATGCAATAGATGTCAATATTACTCCTACGTTAAATATCACTGTTTCCGATCCTGATGGTAACAATATGACTATTTCTTGGCTTAGTAATAGTAGTGGCAGTTGGCAGGTTTTTGGAACCAATAATAGTGTGGGTAATGGTACTTATCATCAAATAATGAGCAATGCTTCTGAGAATGGTAAGTGGTGGTATTGGAAGGTTAGTGTTTATGATGGTACAAATACTGTTGTAAGTAGTATTTTCAAGTTTTACACTGGTTGCGAGTCAAAGATTAAGAATACTGGTTCAACAGATATAAAGGGTTATCTGTTGATGCAGGTTAAATATTATAATAATAGTTTGCAGAGATGGTTGATTGGTCAAACAGTTGTTGATGAAAGCTCTTCCAGGGTGATAAATAGTGGTGAGCAGCTTGCTCTTGATACTATTTTCAATGGTAAATTGAATTCTTGGAATCTTTCTTATGGTAATGGTACTTATCGTGTTTATGCTGCTTTTTGTGATTCTGATGGTTATGTTTTACGTTGTGATGATGGTTCATATATTGAAGGTTTTTATGGTTTCCAGGTTAATTTCACCTCTGATTCTGATAGTGATGGTATAATGGATTATAGGGAGAGTTCTTGTTTCTTTACGAATCTGGAGTTGGCTGATTCTGATTCTGATGGCTATAATGATCTTGTTGATATTGATCCTCTTGTTGATTTGGAGGTGTCTTTGAATATTAAAAGGATTTATGCAAGTGAGTATATGTACACTTGGCGTGAGGGTGAATCCTGGGATCACAGTTCTACTAATACTTCTTCTGCTGGGGATGGAACTCTATGGGTGAAGAACGCTTCTGATGAAGCCTCTGGTGGTTATTATACAAGGCAAAATGATTCATTAATTCAACCTTCAAATTCTCAGCAGGGTGTTGATGATTTTGCATTGTGGAATTTTACTGTGAATAGATCTGGTGTGTATTATTTCTGGATGAGAAGTCATAGGGATATTAATGCTAGTTCTAATGTTCGTTTGATTTGGAGTAATAGTTCTGGTGATTTTACGATTTTTGATAGGAGATGGGATGATGGAGGTTTGCATTATGAGGTTTCATGGTGGACGAATACTTCTGATGAGTGGAAATGGTCTTGGTATGGTGTTTTGGAGCTTCATGAGGGTGATACTGGTACGCTTAATCTCACGAATGTCGATGAAAGTGATGCTGATTATCCTGGTGAATCGACTCGTGATAATAAAGGGTATCTTTGGATGGAGGTTGATAATATTTTGATTACCAGTGATCCTCATTGTCATCCTAGTGGTAAAGGAGTTGAAAATTCTAATAATCATACTATTGGTTCTTATGATACTACGTCTTGGGATCCTCCTGGTGCAGGTTCTGCTCCTGATTTCTATGTTAAAGCTACAATAGCTGGAAATACACAGACGAGTAATGTGATTGATAATAAATTCAATGTTATGAATGATATTCCATTTGATCCTGTGGATGTTCAGGATAATGTTGAAAATGTGCCGATAACGATTGAGTTGTGGGAAGAGGATGGTGTAACTGATAAACTCTGTGATATCAATGGCAGTGCAGGTGGAAAGAAATGTAATATTACATATAATTTGAAGAATGGTACCTGGTGGGGTGATGACCAATTACTGGATACAGATTTTATCGGTCGTACATGCGGAGAGGTGGATGGTGAATATGAATCAGATTCAGATGCAAACGTGATCTTCGAAATCAGTCAAAATGATGCTGATGATGATGGTATTACATATTGGCAGGAGATGAATGTTTGGAAAGCAGGTGAACCAGATAGTGAACCCATTGAACCCGATACGACAAATGATAGATATGCGGTAATTGTTGGTGCAGGTGCAAGTTGTAAAGTAAAACAAACAAGAAATATTGGAAAAAAAAGTACTCATAAAGGTACTTTTTTACTATATGATCAGGGATCCAATTGGGCTGACTATTCTTTAACAGTTGACATAAAGTCAAAAGAGAGTTTAGGAAAGTTTTCTGATAATGAGGAAATCGGTGTAATGTTTAGATATCAAGACAAGCAGAATTATTATATCTTGAGATGGAAGAATGATGGTATGAAAGATCGGATTTATTTAGAGAAACGTGCCAATGATAATCTCATCACATTGGATTCATGCTGGGCTTATCTTTGTAAATTATCATGGTACAGGATACAAATTGTGCTAGATGGAAATAACATTCAAGTGTTTATCAATGAAGATGAGAATTCAATTTTTGATATTGATGATGATAATAATCCATTTACAAGTGGAAGCATAGCATTGTTTTGCTATAAGAATACAAAAGCATGGTTTGATGATGTCATAGTAATTGACAAAAAAGATGACAATAATGATGATATTTTACTAGATGAAGGTTTTGATCATGAAAAGTTTTTAATGACATGGCGTCAAAATTCATTCTGAATTTATGACCCCATTTTAGGCTACATCAACA
>CAZHIY010000147.1:0-5971 GCA_964533085.1 uncultured Thermoplasmatales archaeon
GAGGAACATTTAAATTTAATTTTAATATAACAGTTTTTAAAAAATTATTCTAAAAAGGGAGGAAAGGTATAATGCAAAATAGATTATTTAAAAAAGGGCTGGTTTTTGTCGTAATTACTCTTTTTACAATGACTAGTGTTGTTCCAAGTATTACTGGAGAGGGTGAAGATTTTTTCTATGCTGATCAGGATATTCCTGTTCAGAATGGTGGGATTTCTGGTGATTATACTGATACTCATAGTTCAGATGATACTTATGAGGCTATAAGTGAACGGGAATCTGGTGGTAAACCTTCAAAACGTTATTCCTATCTTGAGCATAAATGGACATTTGAACTGACTGGTTCTTTTTCTAGTATTGATTTTTATATTGAAGCATATCATACTTCAAATAGTGAGGGTGATGATTTTGTTTTTGCTTATTCAACAAATAATGTTGATTATACTGATATGTTAACTGTTACAAAAACTAGTGATGATGATTCAACTCAGGGATTTTCATTACCTAGTAGTCTTTCTGGAACTGTTTATATTCGTGTAAGAGACACTGATCAAACCCAGGGTAGAAAGACGCTTGATACAGTTTATATTGATTATATGTATATTTTAGCTATGACAGTTCCTGATACAACACCACCTGTTATTTCTAATGTAGCATCCAGTTATGATTTTACCAATGGTATAGAAATCATAACGTCAAGCAACACCCTAGGAAAGTTCGACCTCTGGGAGAACCAGTCTGGGGGATGGGTCGACGTGGACGACATCGGGGACTCGTACGCCTACAGCATAAAGATAGCAGACACGGACAACGATGGCCAGAACGAGGTAATCAGCGTATACGCCACCGAGATGAAAATCTACGAGAAACAGTCCGGCGGATGGGTCAAAGACTGGAATATTCCCCTCAGCCAGGTCAGGGACGTGGACGTAGGGGACATAGACAACGACGGCCAGAACGAGATAGTGTTGGGCTCGGACCAAAGCGGCTTCGCAAGGATCTACGAATACAACGGCTCCGGTTACGAGCTGATATGGACAGCCACCTACGAGAGTCTTATAAACGGCTACAGCGTAAAGATAGGCGACGTGACAAACGACGGGAAAGTGGACTTCCTGGTCTCCGACCTGACCCCGATCTTGGTATATGAGAACCAGTTTGGAACCTTCGTGAACACCTACAACATAACCGGCGCGGGGAACAACGACAACATAGACATAGGCGACGCGGACAACGATGGAGACGACGAGGTGATATTCTGCGGCGCGGACTACAAGGTACATCTAGTAGAATTTAATGGTTCAGGTTTTGAGGAAGTGTGGGACAGCGGGGTCATGGGTTCGGAGTTTGTTCAGGGTTGTGTGATAGGGGATGTTGATACGGATGGTTATAATGAAATAGTTGCTGGCGGTGAAGAAATGTATATCTGGGAGAACCATTCTGGCGGATGGACCAATGTCTGGAGTAGTAGCGGTTACAGTGGGCAAGAGATGAAGAGTTTGCAAGTACTGGACGTTGACGACGACGGGAAGAACGAGTTCATATCGGCGGATGGAAGTTTGAAATGGTATATCTGGGGTCACGTGTCCGGTAACAACTATGTTGAGGAGTACAGTTCCTCGTACGAAGGTACAATGATGAAAATAACCGCGGGGGACGTCGATAATGATGCGGGCATTAAGGCAACAATCACTTGGAACACTGATGAACCAAGTAATAGCTTGGTAAACTATGGAATAACAACAGCACTTGAAAACATAACATTAGATTCAAATCTTGTTACAAATCATCAGATGATTCTTAATGGTTTATTATCCGATACAACCTATTATTTTGAAGTTCAATCCACTGATGCCTCAGAAAACACTGCAACTGATGATAACAATGGTAATTATTATACAATTTTCATAGGGGCAGATACGACACCACCAGTGATAACATACGTTCAGTCATCTGGTATCACTCATAACTCTGCAACTATAACATGGAATACTGATGAAATTAGTAATAGTCGTGTTAACTATGGAACTACCATAGCTCTTGGTGAATCAGAATTTGATTCTTCAATGGTCACATCTCACTCAATAGTTCTCTTAGACTTAATTCCTGAAACTACATACTTCTTTGAGGTTGAATCAACTGATGGAGATGGTAACATGGCTACTGATGATAATAGCGGAAGTTATTACAGTTTTACAACAGATAGTGAACCAAGTAATGCTATGCATGTTTACAGCATTGACATGTGGTATACACAAGCAAAAAATAAGTATACAATTTATTCAAGGATAAAGATTGTAGATGCTGGAGGTAACTCAGCTGAGGGAGCAACTGTTAACATTGATTTGGCACTTCCCAACACTGTTGTTATTTCTATGAGTGATGTGACAGATTCAAATGGTGAAGTTACATGTACCTATGGTCCTACTCCAAAAACTGGAACCTATATAACTACTATTACGGATGTGGTTAAATCTGGTTGGATTTATAATTCAGAAGACAACCTAGAAACAAGCGAAACTTTGAGTGTATCTTAAAACCAAAATACAACTCAATCTTTATTATTTCTATCTTTTTTTTTAATAAATCATATAATATAGGCTATTAAGAATACTTTTATATTAAAATGTTATATATGAGATATTAGAAATAATTTAAAGGGGAGGAAAAGAATGAAAAAAATCATAGGATTTATTATTTTCACGCTGTTGATAGCTACTTATATTATACCGATTATAGGGAATGCAACTACAATAAATCTCAAAAGTTTAAAAAAAGATTTTGCATTTAATTATTATTTAGAAGATCAATCTGGTTTTGAAGATGAAGAATCTCTTGGTGTTTGGATTAATATGATCCCAAATGAAGAAGGTGGTAATTTCGGTGATCGAGAACGACATGGTATGACATATTATGAATCAGTAAACCGAACTATACTCACACATGGAATATATACGAAGGACGACGGTACAACTGGTTACTATGATTGTACTTGGAGTTACGACTTCATAAACAACACTTGGACAAATATGAGCCCAAATTATATTGGCGGTAAAATACCAACAGGATTAATGGATTTTAGTCTTGTCTATGATTCAAATGCTGATAAAATAATATTGTATGGTGGTAGAACTTATCCATGGACTTATTATAATAATACTTGGACATATGACTATGAGTCAAATTCCTGGGCTAATATTAATCCCAGTATGACTGGGGATATACCTAGAAAAGGATCTTCATATCAAATGACATATGATTCAAATGCAGATCGTACAATCATGTTCGGTGGTTATGATGGTTTTATCTGGACTAATGAAACTTGGGAATACGATTACAACACTAATACATGGACAAATCTTACTCCTACAATGACAACCGTTGGAGGTCCATTACCAGCAATACTTGATGGGCAACTCGTTTATAATTCACAAGCGGATCGCTCAATTCTTTTCGGTGGTTATACTGATAGAGGACAACAATTTATTAAATTAAATGAAACCTGGGAATATAACTACAACACAAACACTTGGACAAATCTTACTCCTACAATGAAGACTGTTGGCGGATGGCTTGAACCTCGAAGTTGGCATCATATGACCTATGACTCAAATACCAGTAATATTATTATGTTTTCAGGAAATAAAGGGATGAATACTCAGCTAAATGATACATGGTTCTACAACTATACCATTAACACCTTGTACAAAATTAAATACACTTCTAGTGGTGGAATCCTTTGGCCTCGAGAAGCAAGCGGAATGGCATATGATTCAACTAATAAAATAATAATATTAATGGGAGGATTATATGCATATCAAGGTATCTTTGATGATACTTGGATTTTAAGATATAACATAAACCTGGAAGATAATCAAGCACCAAACACACCTGAAAAACCAGAGGGGCCAGTCAACCTAAACCAGGATCAATATGGAACATATACCACTAGTGCTACTGACCCTGATGGTGACCAAGCCCAATATCAGTTTGATTGGGATGCAAATGGAAATCATGATTATAGTTGTTGGACTGGTTTCGTTTCATCAGGAGCAGAAGTATCTCTTTCACACTCTTGGGATGTTGGTGGAAGCTATGTTGTAAAAGCATGTGCAAGAGACTTTTATGGGAATATTAGCGGGTGGAGCACAGGTTTGACCGTTGTTGTCAATAGTGCACCAAATAATCCGAGTAATCCTGATCCACCGGATGGAGCAATAGATGTTGATATTAATGCTGACTTAAGTTGGGACTGTAGTGATCCAGAGGGAGATTCCCTTACATATGATGTTTATTTTGAAGGAAAGCTTGTTTCAAATAATCAATCAAAGAAATGGTATGATCCTGGGACATTAGAGTACGACACAGATTATTACTGGCAAATTGTAGCGTGGGATGAGGATGGTGCATCGACTGAAGGACCAATTTGGAGCTTTACTACTTGTTCATATCCTAATAGCCCTCCAAATACTCCTAGTGATCCAGAGCCCGAAGATGGAGCAACCGATATAGATGTTGATGTTGATCTGAGCTGGAACTGTAGCGATCCTGATGGTGATAGTGTGACCTATGATGTTTATCTTGATATTCTTGATCCACCTGAAGAAAGGGTTTCTGATAATCAAAATGAAACAACCTTTGATCCAGAGACACTTGAATTTGTAACAACATATTATTGGCAGATAATTGCAAAGGATGAACATGGGGCATCAACACCTGGTTCTGTTTGGCAGTTCACTACCAGAGAAAATATGCCACCAAGTGCACCAAGTATAGATGGTCCAAGTAGTGGGAAAACAAATGTTGGATATGATTACATATTTGCTACTGCTGATCCAGAAGGTCATGATATTAGCTATTTCGTTGACTGGGGTGATGACAAAATCACGGATTGGACTGATTTTGAGAGTTCTGGAACCGAAAAAGAATTAACATATATGTGGACAAAACAAGGAACATATATTATTAAAGCTAAAGCTAAAGACATATATAATGCTGAGAGTAACTGGTCCGAGTTTGAGGTTACAATTCCAAGAACCAGAACTCCATTTAACTCTTTGTTATATTGGTTTTTAGAACGATTCCCAATGCTGGAAAGACTGCTGGAATTAATCAGAACGGTTTGAAATCAGCTATCTAAACTTAATTATTTTTTATATTTCTTACAGTTAACAACTGTTAAGGAGAGCTTTATAAACCTATAGATATTCTATAACTATAATAAGGAGAGGAAAAAATGAACAAAAATATCAATTGTAGAAACTGTAAACATGCTGGGAAAATGTTAATATCAGACACACAACAAGATGGAATGTCTTTTACTAAATCCAATGAATGTGAACTCGGTTATGAAACAGAAGTGGGCAGTCAATTTAGCTGTAATGGAAAAAGGTTTGAATCAAAATAAAAATAAATGCAAAGATATAATAAGATCTATTAACAAATAGTATATTTTAGAAATGAGGATTTGAGGGAGGAAAAAATGTTTGAAAAAATTGGTTTTTTGTGGTCATCTGTTTTTCCACTTATCCTCTTAAATGGTAATGATTAGCATATGATGGACGATTGGTATCATATGATGGATTGGTGGGGCGTTCCTGCTATGGGATTTTGGACTTTAGGTATTTGGGCGGTATTCCTGATTATTGGTATAATTGTGTACCGAGATGCTCAAGAACGTAACATGAATGGATTACTATGGTTTGTTCTTATAATCATTCCTTGGTTAGGAATATTGTTCATACTAATATATTTAGTAATTCGGGAAGACATAAATAAACAAGATTCCAATCATAAGCGCGCGGAAGAGATACTAGCTGAGCGTTATGCAAAAGGTGAGATAACTAAAGAGAAATATAAGAAGATGAAAAAAGATATTAAAAAGTAAAAAAATACTATTACAATAATCCAACACAAAATATTAATACAAAAATAAGATTGGATTATATCTATTATTGATTACAGGAGGAAC
>CAZHIY010000148.1:0-5969 GCA_964533085.1 uncultured Thermoplasmatales archaeon
AACTGCAGCTTTCCTGCCCATTGCAACAGAGTCAACAACTGAAGATGGACCTAAAACATCACCACCAAAATAAATGTCATCTCGACCCTTAAGATTTTTATTATTGTGCTTTTTCCAACTATCAGTATCAATATTAATTCCTTCAATTGGAATAACCTTCTGGCCAATAGCTATGATAACATTGTCAAATTCAAGAAAAAAATTGCTATCGTTAATTGGGATAGGACATGGTCTTTTACTTTCATCCTTTGGTCCGAGTTTCATTTTAATAAACTCTATCTTTAACTCGTTTTTATCAGGAATTATTGATACAGGTGTGGAGAGGAATCTAAACCCAACTCCTTCTTTTTTTGCTTCCTCCAATTCCTCAGAAAAAGCAGGCATCTCTGCTTCACTTCGCCTATAAAAAAGTGTAACTTTTGCTCCAAGACGTAAAGCAGTTCTTGCAGCATCAATTGCTGTATTACCACCACCAATAACAGCTAAATGTTTTCCTATTCTTATTTTGTCTTTCTTAATTAAGTTATCATAAGTTACTTCCCCATAAACATCATTTAAAAATTCTAAAGCATCAATGACCCTTGAATCATTCTCACCTTTTATGCCCATTTTTAATCCTTTTTGTGCACCGATTCCTACAAAAATAGCATCAAAACCTTGATCCCAAAGTTCATTTACCGAAGAAATAGGTGTGCTGACTTTGATATTTACTCCTATTTTTTTAATTACCTCAATTTCTCTTTCAAAAACATCTCTTGGGAGTCTGAAAGTTGGAATACCATATCTAAGCATACCACCACACTTACTTTTGGCTTCAAATATAGTAACATTATGGCCCCATTTGGTTAGGTAAAAAGCACAGCACAATCCAGTTGGTCCAGAACCAACGACAGCAATTTTCTTACCCGTACTCTTAGATATATTTTCAATATTTATTTTGCCTGTCTGTTCAAATGCAAAACGTTTTAATACACGTATAGAAACTGCATCATCTAAATCAGTACGTAAACATTTTGATTCACATGGAGAATAACACACATATCCCAAAGTAGCTGGAAAAGGAACATTATCGTAAATTGTTGTTAAGGCATCAGAAAATTTTCCATTAGAAATTTGCCTTAGAAACCTTGGAATATCAATATTTGCAGGACAATTATCTTGACAGGAAGTTTTATCTTCTTTTTTATCAATACAACTTATAAGTGCACCTGTTGGACAAACCTCCACACAAAGACCGCAGAACTGGCAACCGCTTTCTATTAATTTTTCTGGAAAAATTTGTGGATCTAACAGTTCAGGAAGGTCGGGAAGTGTGCCAAGAGCTTCTATACCTCTTATATCTGAACAAGCTCTTATACATCTACCACAGCCAATACATAGATTGTAGTTTCTTAAAATAAATGGATTATCCTCAAATTTTGATAAATTTTGGGGTTTATAACGTGGTGTATTCTCAGGAATACCAATATAATCTGCTACCCTTTCAAGTTCACAATCACCAAGCTTTTCGCAGCATCTTTCGGATATGGGTACATTTAGCGAACAAGGCTCTCTTGCACATCCCTCCTTCTCAGCACAGACAAGACATGCATGCGGATGATTTGTAAGAATTATTGCAAGTTTTTCCTGTCTCACTTTTTTTAGATTAGGTGAATATGTTTTAACTTTCATCCCTTGTTCTACAGGTGTATCACAAGAAAGTTTTGGTTCTTTAAATCCTTCTATTTCAACAGCACATAAACCGCAAGCCCCATAGCTTGGTATATCAGGATGGTAGCATAGTGTTGGAATATATATACCAGCATTGAATGCAGCATCGAGAACAGTATCTTCTATCTTACATTCTACCTCCTTACTATCAATACTGATCGTTATAGTTTGTACACTCATTTCCTCTAAAAACTCCTACCAAGAATGTTTAATTGCATCCATTTCACACGCTTTAATACAAGGCGGAATTGTATCCGTATTAGGTTTACATGAAGCACAAGTATATTTGATCTTCTTGCGTTCTTTTTCAGTTACAAAAGCAACCTCTTTATCAGATAATGGGTCATTTTCATCTTCACCTACGGCCATAACACAATAGGGGCATATCTTAACACATTTACCGCATCCATTGCATTTATCTGTATCAATTGTAATAAAATAATCACCAGACCCATCTTTGTAACCGTAATTTGCTTTCATTTTGTATCACATCTATTTTTTACCTTTATCATACAATGCTTTTGCAAATAATGCAGCACCCAAAGCACCAGCTATTTGTGGATCGTATTTCGAAGTTTCCATGATCTTTATTCCGACTTCTTTTTCTAGTCTTTTAACAACACCTCTATTTTTAGAAATACCACCAGTAATTGCAAAGTCCTCCTCGATACCAATTCGTTCAAGAAGCGTCATTATCCTATGTGCCATTGCAGAACAATAAGCAGCTAGAACCTTATTTTTTGGCCAACCTTCTCTAAGAAGGCCAGTAGCCTCAGTTTTAGCATAAACAACACATGTGCTACTTACTGGCTGAGGTTCATTATCAATATCGAAAGAAAGATCTCCAACATCATTTATGGATACACCTAATAAATCTGCAAAAACCTCCATACCTCTACCAGTACCTGCTGCACATTTATCATTCATTAAGAAATTTGTCACTTTACCTCTTTCATCACAATGAATAGCTTTGCAATCTTGACCCCCCATATCTAAAATTGTTCTGACAGTTGGTCCATACATGAAATTGCCACCACGTGCATGACATGCAATCTCTGTTATAGCTCGCTGACTGAAAGGAACATTTACCCGTCCATAACCCGTACCAACAGTGTAGGATAAATCCTTTAGAGTGAGACCTGTATCCTCCATAGCCCAACTCATTGCTTTCATTGCAGAATCAGGACTATCTGAACCAGTCCTCATATTAGAATAAGCATATAGTTCTCCATCTGCTAGTAAAACAGCTTGTGAGCTTACTGAACCTACATCTACACCAGAAGTAACTATCTTGCCCTTCCAATCAATATCTGGATTTATCCATCTTGACTCAGTCCATCTCCAATATTCAGGTTGTTTAGCCATATTGTTTACCTCCCTTCCAACCAGCTGCTGCAAGAGCTGCACCTAACGCTCCTACATACTCAGGATCCTTTGGTACAACTAATTTAAGCTCAAGATCTTTGTTGAGAGAATCAACGAAGCCAACATTTTTTGCTACTCCACCGATAAGTATAACATCTTTATCAAAACCTATTTTTCTTACCATAGATGATATCCTGCTAGCCATAGCATCATGAACTGCCTTAGCCATATTTGCCTTTGAGACATTATTATGAACCATAGTAACAACCTCAGATTCAGCAAAAACAGTGCACTGTGCATTCATCGGAATCTCCTCAGTTGCCTTTAAAGAAAGAGCGCCAAATTCTTCAAGTGGAACCTCTAATGCACGAGACATAGCCTCAGTGAAAGCACCAGCTCCTGCTGCACATTTTTCATTAACTTCAAAATCAAGTATCTTTCCAGTTTCATCACATCTCATTCCACGACCTTCTTCTGCACCAACATCAATCACAGTTCGGGTAGCAGGATGAAGAAATACTGCACCAAGTGAATCGCAACCAACAACAGATTTGGTATCATCAAAAAACGGAGCAAGTTTTTCACCTGCACCGGTTGATATGACTTTATCAATATCATCTTTTTTGATATTTGCCTCTTTCAATGACCGATCTATTGCTTCTTGAGCTGATTTTGTTACGTCAAAGCCTGCTAGGATATTAGATTTAGCAATCGCCTTATTATCCTTCAATATAACGACTTTAATATTTTTTGCACCCATATCAACTCCCATAGAAATCATACTTTTATCCTCCCTTTATTTTGCTCCTATAGTTTCCATAAATGCATTTATTTTAGCTTTAGTTCTTGCTTCATCAAATTCCCTTTCATCAGCATTGTTACCTTCAAATGCCATAACGGGAAAACCTGCATCAAGTAGAGCTAGTTTATTTTCTGCAATACCAACTGTAAGTCCCTCACAACCTCTATTATAGTGAAGCATTACACCATTTAGTTTCCACTCTTTTGCAATCCGTATCATCATATCGCTTTTGAGATGGCAGGAATAGAAGTGCTGCCATTCAGGTTTATGTAACTCATATTTCACATACTCGTATAATGCCTGATCTCTACTAGAAAAATCTACTTTTGGTATTGTTTTTGGACCCCATGTTCCATCTTTTTTATCTTCCCATTGTCCAACAAGGCCAAAAGTGTAAAGGGAGCCGATACTAACACATCCAAATTTTTCAATATATCTAAAGATACTAAGAAAACTCCACGGTGGCTGTGTATCTGACATCACTCGAAAGCGTTCGTTCGGAACAGCAGCAATACCCTTTTTAACCCTGTCCTTTACTTCAGGTAAAAGATCTTTTTCATAAAAATCTGCTACTTGTTTTCCTGCTTTTTGCAAAGTTCCAAGAACATATAATGAATAAATGGATTTTTCATCTAAAGGTGCAGGTATTGCTTTATTTAATGCACATACCTCTGCCCATTTTGAAGTCGATATAAAATGATTCTTAATTGCTTTGAATAAAAGCTCATCGTTATAATCTCTACCTGTAACTTTTTCTAAAAATTTTATACCATCCTTCAATTGCTCAACGACATATTTTATCTTACTATCAGTCAGTTCATTTGAAGGCCCTACAGCATTATCAACTGTAAACATCGGTATTCCACCTTCAAGGTCTGAAACCACCTGGTACCATTTCGCATGTGAACAACAAATATGATCCTGCCAAATAAAATCAGGTTTTGGAAAACCAAGTGGTTTTGCTCCTTGAAATCTTGGGGCAAACTCACCTTTCTCAGTATATCCAAATGGGTATTTATCAATAATAATTGATCCCCAATAATTACGCATATAAGAACAAAGGTCTCTTGGATAACCTTCCTTTTCAGCAGCTTCCATACATTTCATTGAAAGTTCTTTATCAAATGCAATAGTAGCACCATATGGTTCGCTAGTTATAGGATATACATCATCTCCCAATCCTGCAGGGATTGCATCAAATGTCCATGCACCACCCGCCCATCGAATTCCACCATTTTCATGTGCCTCTGCATAATCCTGATAAAATTTCATTCGAATTTCTTTTGCCTTATTCCAGCATTTCAATTTTTCAGTCGGATATATTATTTCTTGTTCCATATTATTTCATCTCCTAAAATAAATCCTCCTCACCAATCATTTCTAGAAATGCTTCAACACGGATTTTGAACTGACCCACCGGAACTGTTACATCAAATTCTAAGAATAAATTTGGTATTCCAGCATCTTGTAAAGCCTTTTGTATTGCTACAAAATCAAGCTCATGTGGATCGCAGAACTTTTGTTGCATTATGATAACACCATCGACATTCCATTCTTTACAAAGATTCAAAATATGAGGGATTCTTTTACGTTCTTCCCAATCCTTAGTTGGACAAGGAACTCTATCTATATATCGCGCAGCTATAGAAGCTAATAGGTCCTTTCCGATTTCTGTTTCATTCCAAAAGTATCTAGAACCTGTGCAGTGATCATCTATAACAAAAGTAGCACCACAGTTCTCAACCATATTCAAAAAGAAAGTATCATCATTCTCCGATCCAAGGATCATAAGTCTACTACCTATTTCTCTATCAGGTGTATATTTTTCTAATTTTGTTATTAATTCTTTTAATAATTTGTTATGTTCAGCTTTATCGGTCATCTGCATAGCCATTACAACTTCCATTACTTCTTCACCAGTAATAGGTGGTTTGTCACGTTTTCGAAGTTCATAGAGTTCCCTCATTAGACGCCGGTTTTCATTGTAAATCTTTATCGAATTATCTAAATCCTTATCTGTAATTTTCTTACCGGTCCAATCCTCAACTTCTTTTTTGAAAGTGCGCAATTCCTCAGTTAAAAATTCATATGA
>CAZHIY010000149.1:0-932 GCA_964533085.1 uncultured Thermoplasmatales archaeon
TTAGGAGAAATCAAATAGTCCTTTATAAACCAACTCTAGATTGATGGGGTGCCCTCTTTTGGAAGATTTCTAAAACCCTTATACTTGACACACCGTTATGTGAAAATTAAGATAATAGGCATTTCGGTTAATTGTCATAACCGAAAATGACAATCTAATAACAGGAACTGATTTGGTTAAACCAAGTTCGGATACAGTAAAGTAAAAAGTGATAAATCGTATAAGGAAGAGTATTCATGAAGATACTGTTAGTATACTGCCTACTACATTTTATTGATATCGCTTATTGTTTCATCAAAATATATCTGCAGGCTATCATCTTATGATGTCATAGAAAAACCCCATATTTTTTTTTTTTAATGTTTCACCATGCATCCTAATACTAAAGAGTGAAAACATTATGTGTGTCAGATGGCAAAATATTTAAACCACCAAGTTCTAAAAATGATCACATTATGAATATCCTACATATAGAAATCTATGTAGAAAACTATATGGAGAACCATATAGACTTGTAATATGGGAGAATATATGGTAAAACTTTACCCGTCTCAAATCCGATACTATGATGAGAACCCAACTGTGACTTTTCGGTTGAAGAAAGAAGAGAAAGAAAGATTGAAACGTTTAGCAGAAAGATCCGGGAAAAGTATTTCTCGGCTTGTATGCGAGACTTTGCTGGGTGCGGAAAAGAGCGATTCGGAACTCTATAAAAAAGGCTTCGAGGATGGTTATAATAAGGCTGAACTTGACTGGAAGGTCATCTATTTTTGTAGTGTTTGTGGTGAATTGATGTACATAGTTCCTGAGTCGGACTCACATTATGCTCTGCTAGAGTATATGGATGAGCATGGTGAATGTCACAAAGAATGTCATGATATTAAACAGAGGTTTGAACTCTGAGTTTTATAATGAATATGCCACAGTGGGTA
>CAZHIY010000149.1:942-5923 GCA_964533085.1 uncultured Thermoplasmatales archaeon
AAAGCATATTTGAAAACAAATTTTTTTTTATTCCTTTTGAAAAAGCAGATTTTCCTTTATGGCAATAAGATGTAGTATACGATACAATAAGGACAGAGCTTGTTGAAACGCAATGGAGAGTATAGTAGAAGCATAATTGGAACTTGAGCAGAAAAAAGTTTTAGGAGGAGGTTTATGCTCAGGATGAGAGTTCTTTCGGTTAAGGGTATAAACCGAAAACAACTATATGTATAATTATTATTCATAAGAATAAAAATATTAATTTATTATCCTAGTTTATTAGATAAAAGCTAACCCAAACAAGAAAAATAAAAAAAAAGGATGAAGGAGAAAGGTTTAATATTTAGCTTACAGAAAACATAAACTGATAATTATCCTCCATGAGACTCTCATCATCACAAACCAATACATCACCATAAATGTCACGGAATGCAACATACACACGATAAATACCATCACCATTCGAAAAACTACCGGTACTTACATCATGTGGATTAAATATCGTATCCAAGGCAAGCAAATCACTAGCATTAATCGTTCTAGGAGTTGTCTCATTAACAACCTCCTGCTCAAGAACCCAAGTGCTATTTGTTGTATTATAAAACTCAATCTGCATCAATAGGTATCCTTTGAAATCCGTAGAGCCAGTGTTCTCAATCTTTGACTCATAACCAGTGTAAAATGATAATGGATTACTCACAACATTGTTGGTACCATCGCTAACATTATATTTCCAATACCACCACTGACCATTCACAGATGCATTAGAAAACATCTTATGATAAGTACCATTACCAACACTATTATTTTGTCCAAAAGTTTGCCAGCTGCCACTACTATTACTCAACCAAGTGATATTCATAGTGTCCCCATCATTATCATTAACTGTAATACTCAAAACAGGGGAAACTGGAATACCAGTAGCACCATTAACTGGATATGGATTAGTAATTGAGGGATATGCATTATAAGTAACCTGTATCTCAACCTTCGAACAGTACATTGTGAAAAGTCCGCCTATTGAGGCTTCCACATCGACAAGCAGATTTTCTACATCATTCCATATCCACGGGTTTGGAGCATAAGGATCATTTGTTATATCATACCAGCTAGACCAGTTACCAATTATTGTTGGGCTGAAAACATGAAAACCACCTAATGTTTTTAGATTAATATTATGAACTGGTGGTACACCGCTACCAGAATATTTACCAAAACATCTGATTTCAACCTTAGATATAGTGCCATAGTCTAAACCAAAACATGTATTACCATTACATTTCTCAACATCACGATCAATAGTTGTTGAAGCATAATTTGAAATATTACCATCTACCATATAACCTGGATTTGTAGCCCAAGCAAATGGAGAATAATAGCTAGTGTAGAAAAACGTTTTCTTACAAGCATCATACCAGAACAAACTCGTGTACTTCTCCTGACCAATACTTAATGTACCAATTTTAATGCCAAGCGTTACCGGTGCATTATACTGGCCAGTTCTTGATTTCACCTGCACCTTATAGTCTAGGTTTTCATCCCAACAGAGATACAATGATTCAGATTCATCAACACCAGTATCTTCCTTTATGTAGAAGCTTGGGATATCCATGTTTGTATAGGTTTCATCCAAACCAGTACTGTTGAGATAATATGTAGTTCCATCAATCTCTATATAATCATCTTCTTCCGTCATGTCTATTTGTATGTCTTTTATCTCCCAAGCAAACCCAAGATTATACGGAATATCCTCATCACCAATATTCTTAATATAAGGCATTACAGTTAGTTCATTATCATTAATACCCAGATGATATCTTATAGCAAGACGAAAATCATACCCTACATAGTTAAGGTTCTTCCATAAAGTAGCATTTACATATGATTCATTATCGGTTTCAATTTCTTTATTAAATCCACAAAGCTCATCAGTACGGTAGATAAGATTCCATTCATCATTGTCATAGTAACCAAGCATCAAAACATTATGAGACCAGTACTCATTATAATGATTGGTAAGCTGTATACCGCTGCTAGTGTTGAAATAGTAATTGTCAAGATTATTCCAGATATGCAAGACATCACCATCATCCAAAAACTCATAACCAACAAGATAAGAACTACCAGGAGGATCAGTCAGATTAACAATCTCATCATCACCATAGCTATCCTTAACCGTGCAAACAGAAACCGTTGCACCTGCTGAAACATTAAAACTATACTGAGGTGACCCGCTCTCATTACCATTTACATCACATGCCCAGATAACAAAATCATACTGCCCGTTCTGCCAGGTATTGTTAAAAACAAATTCATAGGTATCATTCACAATGTTAGTCATATTATAACTTATTAAAGTATCATCAGGATATGAAATATTAACCGTAACCCTATCAATAGTACTCACATTTGAGGTTACATCAACATTTATTGTAACATTGAAACCGAATCCTACAGGATCTGGAGTTGCAGAAACATTAGTAATTATAGGTATAGTTATATTAGAACCATATGGGTACAGGAAGAAAAAACCTGAATAATCAGACATATTAATATTATCACCCTCTATTCCAACAATATCGTTTATCCTGCCTGTGGAATTATACAAATCAAGATGGTATACATAGTATCCTGGTTGTTCATCTTCAGGGAGAGTAATATTGATTGTTTTTGAAGTCTGACTTCTGTTTACCGAGAAATTCATATATTCAGATATAACGATTTTATTTGTGGTAACTCTCCAAAGTGTAAGATTAACCATTGCCAGATCATGCGGTAGAATTGATTTCACATTAAAAGTAACAGTAACTGTATCCACCAAGTCATCTTCATCATCTGTATCAATAATGTTTGCAGAACCACCATAAAACCAACAGTCAGGATATACCAAGAAATATTTGATAATATTCCAAACAAGTTCAGCTGTAACATTAATATCATTACGATCAATATAATTCAAGCTGTCACCCTCTGTATAATTCACACCTGTTGTATGCCATTGATCCCATCTATAATCCTGATCCTTTACAAAACAAAATGAGTCACAATTTTCCCTTGAACTGGCAACTTTCTGCTCAGAACCTGGCCCATCAGTTTTAAAAGTAATATTTCCATAACCCGTTCTCTCACTATATTTTGTTATATTTCTAACCGACTCATTAATAATATCCCCATGAGCTGGATTTTTATAGTATAAACATAGAGCTGTATCACTCTGGTCAAAAGCAAGTTGATCTAATATAAACCAATACTTAATATTATTTTTTTGAGGAAAAGCATCATCATAAGGATGGCTGTCACTGTAATGCCAAGCACCACGGAAACCATATTCCTCACCAGTAGTAAACAAAAAAGTAAGGTTATATTTTGGTTTGATATTATAATCTTTCATATATTTCGCAATTCCTAAAACTATTGCTCCACCAACTCCTGAATCACCAGGTGTCTGACCCCACCACCCATCGTACCTATTACTCAAAATTGCTATAGCATCATCAGGGCTTTCATCAATTGTAATATTACCAATTACATTATAAGCTGTAACTGCTGCCATTTCCTCCGTCTCCTCTTCAAATGTTTGATTTGCATACCCTGTTAGAGAAGTAAAAAATCTATTTTCAAATAAAAAGCTTCCCACCGTATAATTTAATGTAAAAGTCTGAAGAGCCAGAGCTCTCAAATTATCCTTTATCGGTTCCCATTTCTCATCTTTATTCCAGTCATTCGTGGGATTAAGCATAAAGTGATAATCATGGCTGCAATAAAGAATGAAACCATAACATTGTGGTAAACCAAGCCATTTGATAGCTTGATTAAGACACCAAACACCAGCCATTTTTAACATCCAACCAAAACGATATGCTGAATAACTCACATTGCCTTCTGGTAAAAATGAAAGTTTTGGAAAAAGATATTTTATTACATCTAAAAACTTATTTAATACAACATCAACTAGAAATCCCTCTGAAATATTCCAAAGTTCATAATGATCTGGAATCCTATCAATACCTAAATAATCCAAATCTGGAAAACACGCTGCGGTTATGTTATAAGTAAAAGTTAAGTTTCCACAAAGATCATCAACAAAAACAATGCCATTTTCTAATAATTCCTTTATTTGGTCTCCATCTGAATCATCAATCCTTACAACCGAACAATTCACATTTTCAGCAATAGAATTTGTCACACCATTTGATCCATAATTTATTAAAATACTCCCTGTTGCACATGTTATATTTTTTAATTTATTCTCTGTTTCCTGTTCATCTTCAAATAAAAATACTCTACCAAGTTGATCATCATCATTTGGAACTTCTTCATCACTAGCAATGTATGTAAGGTTCCCAAAAGTATAGTTATAACTATTTAAATATGTATACGAGGTGACATTCATGCAGAAATCAGTAAGCGTTCCACCAAAAGGCCATCTATCATTCATGCTTACATAAAAAATTCTTGCATTTTCAAAAGAATTATTAAAAGTCAACGATCCACCTGTTTCATTTGGCCATCCGCTGGCTATTACAAAACTTTCTTTTATCGGAATAGGATTAGGATATTCATAATTTTCATTATTTACAGTCAGTTGAAAATCAGTCAAATTAATTATACTTGTATAATTTTTATTAGTAGCTTCTAAATCTTCTATCTTTTCTGAATGAATGTCCTCAAGATCCAAAGCATTCATTTCAGGTATAGTAATGTTATCTACTGTATAGAGTCCTCCTTTCGAACCAAAACTCCTACCTCTTGGAATATCATTCTTATTATACGCAAAATATATAACATCCGTGAAATCTTTTAATCGATTCCAAATATAGCTATTATTTAAACCACTACCGTTATCTTCTTCATTTCCACTTCCTCCAGAACTTGCTTCTACTTCAACCTCTGTGTTAACAACTAATGTGTAACTGATGCACAATAGTATAGTTATTATTAATACACTTATTTTCTTTTTCATATTTTATTTCCTCCTTTA
>CAZHIY010000150.1:0-4433 GCA_964533085.1 uncultured Thermoplasmatales archaeon
AGAATTCCAAAATCTTAGTATTCTTGGTGATAAGTACATAAAAGCATTCAATATTAAAGCTCAAAAAAGCGAATTATGGAGTGGATGTTCAGGTATTGGCCTTGAAAGATGGACTACGGCTTTTCTTGCTCAAAAAGGAATTGACCCTGATAAATGGCCAGAAGGTTTTAGAAAATATTTAAAAGACTTACCAAAGGGCATCAAGTTTCTATGAAAGAAAGAAATTTAGCTGAATATAAAAAAAAATATCATATATTTAGACATCATGCATGGGCAGGACTTGGTTTTTTATCAGTTGTTCTTGCATTCAGATTGATTTTTTTAGAACAAGCACAAATATTGACTCCAGTAATTGTAATTCTTGCAATCTATATTATTATCACATTGATTTTTACTTATAGATATAGATTAGGACTTGCTGCTGAAGAAAAAGGAGTTAAGGTTGTAAAAGTTGAAACCTTATCAGATGAAGTCGAAAAAGAAAGAATTATAGCAGAAGTTGAAAAAGCGAAATTAAAATCGGAGAAAAAAAAGGCAAAAGCAGATGCTAAAAAAGCAAAAAAAGCTAATAAATGAATTTTTAAAAAATAATTGGTAAGTATTCTTATTAAAATCTATTTTTTAATATTGTGATTTCTTTATAATATAATTTTTGAAATCTTAAAAAGAGGAAAAACCTTTAAATAAGAATTATATCCCACTCCAATGGCAAAAAGAAGGAAAGAAAAAGACGAGGAGGAGGAAAAACCCTTTAAACTCCCAAAATTTGATGAAGAGGCATTTCTTAAAAGGGAAAGAAGAAATATTAAGGCAACATTTATATCATTTTTATTTGGACTTTTAATGGCCTTCATATGCTTTGCTTTTTGGGCGCTTATGGGTAGTGAAAATGCTCTCAGATGGGAGCTTGTATTACTTGTTGCTGTTGTTAATGCAGTCTTCTTGAGATATATATTTGTTAGATTTGATATTGACCTTTCTGACTTTCAAAGGAAAAATTGGTTTGGATCATATGCTACATATTTTGTTACATGGTTAATTGTGCTTATTGTACTTGTTAATCCACCATTTTATGATGATGAAGATCCTCGAGTGGAAGTAGTTGTTCTTCCTGAAATGCAGGAGCCTGGTGGTACTGTTAATATTGTTGCTAAGATTACTGATAATTCAGGAATTGAAAAACAGGATATTGCATTTTATATTGATGATAATGCGGTTCCTAATAGTAAATTTGATTATATTGACAACATTTTCAATTATACTTATGAAAGCCCTGATAATATAACCACTGATGAAACATATTATTACAAAATAAATGTAAAAGATAATAGCGGAAATACAAAATCAAAAGAAGGCTCTTTTACATTTAGTAAAGATACAATAAATCTAGCATTACCCACATCTGGTGATCTTGTTAAAGCTGCATCTGATATTAAATTTCGAGTAAATACAGATGTTTGGAGAGTTTATTACAAAGTTGATAATGGGGATGAAATTAATGCATCTCAACAAAGTGATAGGGCAGATTTCTACATCACATCACCTGAATTTGAGGGATGGTCACCAGGTGAAAATAGAAGTGTGAATGTATCAGCTGAGATTAGATACAATTTTGAAAATGACTTTCTGAAAGATGAAAAAGGAAATATAGTTGTAAATAAGAACAATAATCCTATATCTCGTTGGTTTGTTAATTATATTAATGATACAAGTACATATTATTTTGATGTAGCAGATGAATCATCTATTGGAAAAGAGCCAACAATAGAAATTGCTCGACTAAAAGCAAGAACGGTTTCAGCACCTGGTTTTGAAATATTGGTATTTCTTATATCTCTTGTTATCGCAGTTTTAATTTTGAAAAATAAAAAGAAAGATAGAAGAAACTAGAAATGAACGAACTGGTAAAATTCTGCAAAGACCTAAAAAAAGATTTTATTCCGAAAATTAAGGATCCCGCAAAACCTGTTCGATTTTGGTCTGAAAAGGATGTATTAGATGGTAAAATAGTAGATGCTTTTGTCATAATATTTAGAACTAAGGGTTGTTCTTGGGCGCTTAAATCTGGATGTAGCATGTGCGGTTATTTTAATGACAGCATGTGGCAAGATGTATCCAATGATGATCTATTAAAACAATTAAATTTAGCTATGAATATTTATTCTGGGCAAAAATTTATAAAGATATTTACCTCAGGTAGTTTTTTAGATAATAAAGAAATTAAACCGAAGGTTAGAAAAGAAATACTAAATATACTTACGGATTTAACACAAAAAATATCTGTTGAATCAAGACCAGATTATGTGACTGATAAAACCTTGCGAGAAATTAAATCTATTGTAGGTTCAGACAAATTTGAAATTGGTATAGGTCTAGAAACATCAAATGATTATGTTCGTGAAAAATGTTTGAACAAAGGTTTTAAATTTGAGGATTATAAAAAAGCTGCGAATTTAATGAAGAAACAAAAGGTTGAACTGAAAACCTATGTTCTAATAAAACCGCCTTTTTTAACTGAGAAAGAATCAATCGAAGACGTCTTAAAAACCGTTGAAGATATAAAAAACATAACAGATTGTATTTCATTTAATCCAACAAATGTCCAGCGCAATACATTTGTAAATTATCTTTGGAATAGAAGGAAATTTCGGCCGCCATGGTTATTTAGTATTGTTGAAATTATAAAGGAAAGTAAAAAAATCTTAAAAGACGTCGCAATCAAATGTGATACTATAGGGGGTGGTAGCATAAGAGGAGCACATAACTGTAAATTATGCGATCGGAAATACCTAGATGCAATAGCAGAATTTTCATTATCACAAGATCTAAATGCATTTGAAGACCTTGACTGTGAATGTAAGGAAAAATGGCTCGATCAACTTGATATAGAGGATCTTGGCTTCGGTTCTCTTTATAATATGTATGGATAGATAAGTATGATAAATAAGGTAAAAAAAGATGATACTGTTGTTCTGATTGATCAGTCCTACAAAAAGTATATACTTGATGTAGATGGTAAGACCGATAAGTACAAAGGAGTAGGTGTTTTTGATCCATCAACTCTTGTTGGAAAAAATTATGGAAAACAACTCCAAATCGGAAGTAAACAATTTTGGATTTTATCTCCATCACTAAAAGATAAACTTCAATGTATAAAACGCCGTGCACAAATAATTCTTCCAAGGGATGCAGCACAAATTATTATGAATTGTTCTATTGAACCGGGTCATACCGTTCTTGAAGCAGGTATTGGTTCAGGATCACTTACTATTGCTCTTGCAAATTTTGTTTCTCCAAAAGGTAAGGTAATATCCTATGATATTCGTGAAGATTTTATAAAACATACAATGAAGAATCTAAAAATGGCCAACATTGAAAATTTAGTTGAAACAAAAATAAAAGATGTAACTAAGGGAATTGATGAAAAAGAATTAGATGCAATAATTCTTGATATCCCAAACCCGTGGGATGCTGTTGATAATTCTTGGAAAGCCCTTAAAACAGGTGGATATCTATGTTCATATTCTCCACTAATATCTCAACTGGAAAAAACAGTTAAAGAAATTAAAAAATATAGTTTTATTGAAGTAAAAACGTTTGAAAATATTCAACGAAAGATGGTTGTTTCTGAACAAGGAACTAGACCAAGTTTTCAAATGCTAGGTCATACAGGTTATATTACTTTTGCAAGAAAGATTCTATAACTTTATTCCTCTCTGGTTTTGATAATTTCCGGATTTTTTATCATAGAGGTCTTCAGGTTTTGAAGAAAGGTTTTCAAATACTATCTGGCAAAATCTATCTCCGATTGGAATTTCAAGTGGACCATCATTTGAATTAAAACAACTAATTGTAAGTGTTCCATGAAATCCTGCATCTACTTTTCCAAAACTTGCCATAACTCCTTTACGTGCATAACTTGAACGAATCCATAATTGCGATGCAAGTCTTGGTCCCATTTTAACAAATTCTTTTGTGCTTATTGCAAACCAAGTTAGAGGTGGTATTGTTGCAATTCCATTTTTAATGTGAGACTCAGTTTTTTTAATGTACACCTCATCTATTGTTAAATCATAACCATTTGGTGTAAGGTTCTTATTTTCAAATGGCTCTATTCCAAGCTCATTATTCTTTATGAAACATTCAATATCTTTATCTGAAAGAATTGTCATAAAGTTCCCTTTTATTTGATTGAGATGTTTTTTATAACAACTTCTTGGAGAGGTTTATCAGACCTGTCCGTTTGAACCTTTGATATTTTATCAACAACATCCATACCTTCAGTAACTTTTCCGAAAATAGCATGTTTACCATCAAGCCAAGGAGTTGGTGCAAGAGTAATGAAAAACTGACTACCTCCTGTATTAGGACCAGCATTTGCCATTGAAAGAATTCCATGAGTGTCATGTTTTAGATTTGAATCAAATTCATCA
>CAZHIY010000150.1:4443-5908 GCA_964533085.1 uncultured Thermoplasmatales archaeon
CCCCATATCCAGTACCCTGTGGGCATCCACATTGTATCATAAAATTAGGTATTACTCTATGGAAAATCAGCCCATTATAAAATCCTTTATCAACTAATTTTATAAAATTTCCAACAGTTAATGGAGTTTTATCCTTGAATAGTTCTATTTTAAAATTACCCATATTTGTATTAAATTCTGCTGTTTTATTTGTCATTTTTCACCTCCTCTTTAAAATAGATTACCAATTGTTATTTCATTTATCATTACATCTTGTACAGGCCAATCCTGCATTCCATTTTTAGTTGTTGTATCAACTGAGGCAATTGTTCTTACTACGTCCATTCCATAAATTACTACACCGAATGCAGCATAACCATTTGCATCTACTCCTCCAGGTTCAAGTTGAGTTTGGGGACCATCATCGATAAAGAACTGGCTTGTAGCACTATTTGGATCAGAGGTTCTTGCCATAGCTATAGCACCGTCAACATGTTTAACCTCAGGATTAATCTCAAGGTCAATAGGTCCAAATGGGCTTTCTTTTCTTGTTCCATCAGCTTTAAATCCTCCACCCTGTATCATAAAATCATCAATTACTCGATGAAATACTAGATTTTTATAGAATTCACTATTTGCTAAATCAATAAAATTTGTAACAGTATTTGGTACCTTGTCTAGATATAGCTCAACAGCTATAGTTCCTTTAGAGGTATCGATTAATGCAATAGGATTATTATTTTCAGAGAGAATTAAATTAATAGTTGAAGTGGCCTCTTTTTTACCATCACTTATGGTATAATCAAATGTTTCAAATCTACTAGGATTTTCTGGAGGAGTAAACTTTATCGTTTTTCCATCCATTATTTCAACAATACCATTTTCAGGATTAGTAATACTTGTTATGTTTAATTCATCATTATCAAGATCATAATCATTTTCAAGAGCCTCGATTCGATAAAAAAGTGCACCTATTGGTATAACTTCAAAATCTTCAATTGCAACAGGAGCTGAATTTGTAACTTGGCCATTTGTATTTTCCCCGTTTTCAGTTGGGCCTAAATTTGTAATTACAAAATATCCACCAGCAACTCCACCAATTATTATGATGAAAAAGATTATCAAAACTGAAAAATTACTTTTTTGCTGTTGTTTACGCTTTTTTTGTTTTAATTCGGCTCTTTTTCTTGCTGTTAGTTTTTTTCCGGGCATAAGAATCGTAGGCAGAATATGATACCAGATAGATAAGTATTTTGAATAGAAAAAGGAAAAAAATAGGAGATTTAAGAGGTCAATTCCTCGATAATTTCATCTTGTGAGTAAAAGTAGATATTGCCTTCTTTGTCTATATCTCCTTCTCCATAAAGTGCCCATCCTGCATATGGTACATCTGGTTGAACCAAGATTTTAATATCCATATAATTTGGATATTTATTTCTTTCTTCAAGTTTAACGCCCATAGCCTTTACAAACTTAAGCCCCCCGC
>CAZHIY010000151.1:0-5898 GCA_964533085.1 uncultured Thermoplasmatales archaeon
TAAATCGACAGAGATTTAGGGAGGAATGGTGGTCTTAACCGATGACACATGAATTGGTATTATAATAGTAATATTTGGGATTAAAAAATTTTTCCAAGATATAATTCTTTAAATTATTAATAACATTTCCTTTTTTTCTTTTTTAATGGGATTTTAGTTTATATCTCTTCTTTTTAGAAATATTGATATAAGAATAATTAGAACAACTGCTACAATTAATAAGATTAACAAGTTATAATCTGATTCTTCTTCCTCTTTTAAACTACCAATTTTTTGTACATTAAAGGTTATTATTTCTTCCTGACCTATTAAATCAGGTTTTCCTAGATAACTGGGGGTAAATTTTACCCTGAAGGTTTGTCTTACTTTATTCCTATCAGAATCAACTGATGGTGTTATTATTAAATGAACAGATTCTGAAGTTCTTCCTCCACCATCAGCTGCTGAATCTAGCTGAACACTAGAAGCTATATTTACATCCCATTCATCCTCTGGATAATCTAGTAGTCCGATACTTACAAGGGTTGGTCCATTACCAATATTTTGAATATCAATTTCAAAATCAGCTGTATCAAGTGGACCTATCTCAATAAGATTACCATATGGAAGTTCGTAGGACACAACAGACCAATAACCTATTATGAAAGAAACATCAAATTCAACAGCTACTTCGCCAATATTAAATAATAATCCACGTATTAATTTTGATGTTGCACTTATTCTTACAACACCTTGTGTATATGCTGGAGCATTTTCATTTACAGTTACTGTTAAAGTTGTTTCAAAAGGTTCTGAAGGGTCTAAAGATAATTGAACAAGTGGATCTGAAAAACTTGCTTCACACCAATCTGGTATTTCCACTATCTTTAATTCTATTTGCAAAACTGCATTTCCCAACAAGCTACATCGCTTAACAAATTTTGCAAAAGGACCAGATAGTCTGACAGTTGTAGATAGTGGTATGTCAAGCACTCCACTATTAGGTATTATTTCTTCTTCTTGTTCTGGATATGTAACATAAATCAAAGGATCCACGATAATAAGACCAGCTGATGTGCTAGGAATAAAAGCAACAAATAAACTCAATAATAATATACCAAAAATAATTCCGGTTTTAACTGTTCTAAAGTTTTTTCTAAACATGTAAACTCTTATTGTAGATATATTTATAACTACTATAATATAATTATGGTTCAAATTGTTTCACTTAATTATTAAAATGAAACCAATTATTCTGAATATCCCTATTTTATCGATAAATTCCATTTATAAAATAATAAATTATTATGAATATTTTCTTTTTAAAATTATTGAAATAAGAATAATTAGAATAATTGCTACAATGAATATGATTAACAAGTTATTATCTGATTCTTCTTTTAAATTACCAATTAAATTTACATGAAATAGTATTATTTCTTCTTGACCTGTTAAATCAGCTCTTCCTAGGTAACTAGGTGTAAATTTTACCCTGAAGCTTTCTTTTAGGTTATCCAAATTTGAACTTATTTTTGGTTTTATTCTCAAATTCACTGTTTTTGAAGAATCCTCTCCACCATAAACTGCTGAAGAAAGTTGGACACTAGAAGTTATATTTACATCCCATTTATCCCCAGTATTATCTAATATTTCTATTTTCACATTGGTTGGTCCGTTACCCAAATTTTTAATATCAATTTGGAAATTTGCTGTATCAAGAGATCCTATTTCAGCAATAGTCCCATTAGGCATTTCATATAATATATCAGAAAAATAACCAATTATGAAAGAAACATCAAACTCAACTGTTTCTTCTGCTATATTGAAAATTAAACCTCGTTGTAATTTTGAGGTTGCACTTATTTTTACAACACCTTGAGTAAATGCCGGAGCTTTTTCAGTGACTGCTACTGTTAAGGTTGATTGATAAGGTTCTGTTTGTTGTGGAGTAAATTGAACAAGTGGATTTGAAATACTTGCTGTACACCACTCCTGAGTTTGAACAACTTTCAATTCTATTTGTACATTATCATTTCTTAATAAACTATACCTCTCAACAATACTTGCAAAAGGACCTGTTAGTGTGAAAGTTGTTAATAGAGGTATGTTCAGTACTCCACTATTTGGTGCTATATATTCTTCTTGTATTGGATATGTAACTAAAATTAATGGATCAACATTAACAATACCAGCTGATGCACTAGGAATAAATGCAACAAATAAACTTAATAGTAATGTTCCAAAAATAATTCTGGTTTTAATTTTTTTAAAGTTTTTTCTAAACATATTAACTCTTATTATAAATATATTTATAACTACTATAAATTAATTATGATTAAATATGTTCCACTTAATTAAAAAATTGGTATTTGTTTAGCTTAGGATATGCCCCAGGAGAGTAAAATCACTTTTAAAATCAGTATCTAACATGATTTTTTAAGTGCTTCTCGAAGAAATGAATAACTGAAAAATCCCGATTTATCTACAATCTATTTATAAACCAACAGGTTAGCTAAACAAATACAAAAATTGAAACAAATCATTCTTGATAATACTACTTTATCAAAAAATTAGCTTTTATATTATTTTTTTATCAAGTTTACTTTAATGTGAACTCCCATTCACACCATAAATCCTCGGGGTGTTTGTCAGGAGGACAAACATTGCAATTTACCGCAATATTTGGATTAAACTCCTTAGCAAAGGACATTAAAAAACCGAATCTAACAGGTTTGCATCCAAATTCGACTAATCCTTTTTTCTTTCTGGTATTTTGAACCCGGCACTTTATATTTCTAACAATTGCCTTATCTTTTTCAACAATTATATCTTTATCTTCAAGATCAAGTGCCCATCCAGAATGTCTAAGAGCATTAATCATGGAAGGTATGTCTGTGTCAGTAATATTAAAAAGTTTTTTTATTCTTTTAGCTTCAATTTTACCCATTACTTCCCATACTCTTCTATCAATTTCAGTTGCTGCTTCTGTTCCAAATTCTTCTTCTATTCCAAGATAATAAAGCCCATCAACAGCCCACATATTCCTTAGATGCATAAAAATGAAGTCAGCAATTTTTTCCTGAGGTATTTTTGAAATAATCTTTCTATCTAATTCTCTACTAATAGAATCATACCTCCTTAAATAATGGTTAATTCAATATGATTAAGAATCTAACCGATTTTATCTTTAACAGCGCTTGTAAGTTTTGGTAAGACCTCGTAAAGATCTCCTACAATTCCGTAATCAGCTGACTTGAAAATCAATGCTTCCGGATCTTTATTAATTGCAACAATAATTCCCGAATCCCTCATCCCGGCAATATGTTGAATCTGACCGGATATTCCTGCTGCAATATAGAGCTTAGGCTTAACCTTATGACCAGATAGTCCAATCCAGTGGTCTTCAGAAAGCCATTTTAAGTCAGCAGCAATAGGTCTACTACAACCAACGGTTTTGCCTTTAATTGCATCTGCTAAATCCTTAACCATCTTGATATCTTCTTTATTTTTAAAACCACGACCACATGAGACAATGATTTCCGCATCCTCAACATTTACATCTTCACTTTTCATCTCTTGAACCTTCAGTATCTTTGATGCTGACTTTTCAACATCAAACTTCTTTTTTGTAATTTCTCCCTTTCTATTGTCATCTTTTGGTAATGGATCAAAAACCTTTGAAGGAACTGTTACAATTGCAGGTTTTGAATTAAATTGCTCAACTGCTATTGCATTTCCACTATAAACAACACGCTCGGAAGTCAGTTTCTTATCCTTCAAATAAATATTGGTACAATCTATAATGCACCCAAAGTCTAATCTTCCTGCCAATCGTGATGCTAATTCTTTACCATTTTTGTTAGATCCAATAATAATTGTTTCTGAATTGGTATCCTTAATTATATTTTCTATATAATTTGCATATTCTTCAGCTTTAAATCTATCAATGACTGTTTCTGCAACAAACACATTATCTGCACCATAAGAAATATATTCCTGGGAAAGTGAGTCATCAGTTTTTCCAATAATTACTGCTGTAAGTTTTTCACCAAGCTCTTTTGCAAGTTCACTTCCCTTATTAAGTAACTCAAATGTTAGCTTTTTATCATCTGAATAAACAAGTACCATTTATTATCACCTCAGAACTCCCTCTTTTGCAAGACTATCAACAAGTTTACCAATTGACTCATCAATGTCATCTTTATAAACAATATTTTTTCTCTCCATCGAAACACCTTTAAGTTCAAGCATTTCGACCTTGGGATTTAAACCACTTTTTAATGAATCGGCAGTCATTTCATTAATTGTTTTATTTGCTGCACCAAGAATCTGCATAAGACTGGGAAGTCTGGGTTCATTGATTTCTTTTGTAACTGTTATTAGAACTGGAAAAGATGATTCAGTTGTTACTGCAGTATCACCCATATTCCTATCAGCAGTGACTTTATCTTTATCGACAACTACATTTTGAGCATATGTAATCTGAGGAATACCAAGAAGTCCAGCTAAGCGAGGTCCTGCTTGTCCAGAAAACATATCAATTGAAGCTTCCCCGCATAAAATGATATCATATTCCCCGATATTTTTTATTGCACTTGCTAGTAGATTTGATAAAACAAAATAATCGTATTTTTCTGGGGGGGATACTAACACTCCTTCATCTGCACCCATAGCTAGAAGTTCCTTTATCCTTTCTTTTGCATCCGGTGGTCCAATTGTTACAACAGTTATTTTTCCACCATGTTTTTCTTTAATTTTTATTGCTTCTTCCAAAGCATTTTTATCAATATCGCTTATTTTTTGGGGAACTCCCTGCAAAATCGGTTTTTTAGTTTTTGGATCAACCTTCATCTCTGATACATCAACAACCTGCTTTGCACATACAATTATATTCATTTTTTCACTCCTTTTCTATCAATTTCTAATTCTCTTAATTGCTTCCTTTTAATCTTGCCACTTTGTGTCTTAGGAAGCTCTTCAACAAATTCAATTTCACGAGGATATTTATAAGGTGCAGCAACCATTTTTGTATGCTCCTGAATATCCTTAACTAAATCATCAGATGCCTTAGATTGATTTAATAATATTACGAATGCTTTAACAATAACTCCTCTCATTTTATCAGGACTAGCAACTACCGCACACTCCAATACTTCTGGGTGAGATATAATTGCTGATTCAACCTCAAAAGGTGAAATTCTGTATCCTGCCGCCATAATTAAGTCATCATCACGCCCGCTAAACCAAAAGTATCCCTCTTTATCCTGATAAAGAACGTCACCAGAAAGGAAAAAACCATTCTTAAAACTCTTATTTGTTTTATCTGGTTTGTTCCAATATTCTTTGAATAAACCAGGGTCACTTTCCTTAATTGCAAGTACTCCAGATTCTCCCTGTGGTAGCTCTTTTCCATCATGATCAACTATTTTACAAATTCTACCAGGTTGAGGTTTACCACAGGAACCCGGTTTAATCTTCATACCTTCAAAATTAGATAGGTATACCATTATTTCTGTCATTCCTATTCCATCATAGATATCAAGTCCAAACCTTTTTTTCCAGAGCTGAATAATTCGTGGATTAAGTGGTTCACCAGCTGAAATACAATGTCTTAATGCTGATAAATCATATTTTTTATTAGCATCATTTACTGTTAGAAACATACGATAAGCAGTTGGTACTGATGCAAGATTTGTAACCTTATATTTTTCTAATAATTCAAACCATTGATCCGGATAAAACCTACCATCATATATTAATGTTGAAAATCCCCAACGCCATGGATAAAGAAAACCATTTCCAAGTGGAAAAATCCAGTTAAGATCACCAGTATGAGTCAATAAATCATCATCTCGTCCTTGTTGCCAAAATAAAACGCTAGGATCATTACCTGGAACCCAGCGGTGAAGATGAACCGCA
>CAZHIY010000152.1:0-5895 GCA_964533085.1 uncultured Thermoplasmatales archaeon
ACCATTTTTTACTAAAAAATCAACAGCTTCATTAATATCATCTTTTAATGCAGAAATATCAGATTGGTAAGCATAAAAAGTGCTATCAATAAAATTGTAAATTCCTTGCATATCAGAAACAAAATTTGTTGAAATTGCAGCTAATAAATGCATTCTTAGAGCAGATTGACTTCCAAGTTTAGAAAAAATAGGTTCATTTTCACCTAAAATATAATTTTCATAAATCTGCTCTTTTTGCTGTTCATTTTTTGCTATTGCAATTGCCTCTCCATATTTATCATATCTTGGTCTACCGGCTCTTCCAGCCTGCTGTTTGTATTCAAAAATAGGAATTGGATGCATACCAAAATTTGGGTCATAACGCCAGAGATCTCTAATAATAACTCTTTGCGCAGGAATATTAATTCCAGCTGCAAGTGTTGGTGTTGCAACAATACACTTGATAATTCTATTTTTAAAACTTTGTTCAACAGTTCTTCTTTGGCTACTTGAAAGTCCAGCATTGTGAAAAGCAACACCTTTTTCTAAACAAAAATAGAGTTTCTTATCAACAGATGTTATTTCTGGTAAACTCCTCTTAATTGAAGAAAGAAGTTTTTCTAGATTATTCTTATCTGTTTTTGACAGGTTATTTTCAATTATATTTGCAAGTCTATTTGCAACAGAAACTGTTGATCTGCGAGTATTAACGAAAACAAGGACTTGGCCACCTTTCTTTATTGAATCTTCTACAAGAGCTTCTAAAGCTTTTCTTTCCTTACTATCAACACTTACCGTTTTTCCATCATCATATTTAACTTCTTTATTTAGAAAAACGCCTTCTCTTAAAGGAACAGGTCTCCAATCCGATTGAATGAGTATTCCGTCAAGCCAGATTGAAAGTTCTGTAGCATTTTTAATTGTTGCAGAAAGCGCAATTATCTGAGTTTCAGGATTTAATGCCTTAAAATGAGAAATAATCACCTCAAGAGTCGGTCCACGACTTGGATCATGAATTAGGTGTATTTCATCTATTACTAGAACCTTTATTTTATCCATCCAATTTACCTTGTGTCTTAAAAGAGAATCAGCCTTTTCAGAGGTACAAACAATAATATCAAATCTGGAAAGTCTGGGATTAGAATCATCCAGATCTCCTGTAGAAATCCCAACTTTTAACCCGAGTTTTTCAAAAAGCTTAAGCTCCTCATATTTTTCACGAGCTAAAGCCTTTAGAGGTACAACATAGAGTGCTTTTCCATTTTCGTGAATTAATCTATTTACTATTGCTAAATATGCTACAAGACTTTTCCCACTAGCAGTTGGAATCGAAAGCACCATGTTTTTTTTATTTAATATATGAGGTATTGCTTCTGCTTGTGGTGGATAGAGTTCTGATATTTCATGATCTTTTAGAATTTCGATTATTTCTTTATTTAGTGGGATTTCTTCTAATTTCATTTGCGTTTCTGTATAATGAAAGGTCTTATAAAACAAAAGTATTATTCATGTACAAAAAAACCTTGATGATACTATGGGCCGAAGACAAACAATGATGGAAAAATATAAGCAGCAGATGAAAGCTTATAGAAGAAAAAGAATGGCAAAGGATAATACCCCATTTCTACCACCCGATGGTAATGTTTTTGTTATGGATACACTTGATCCCACGAAAAAAATAAAAGCTGAAGTTTTAAAAACAAAAATAAAACAACATAGATCAATTGTTGAAAACTTAGCATGTCCAGTTTGTGGAAATCCTATGAGTTGGGATTCAAAATGGGAAGCATTCATTTGCGAAAAACATGGTAAGAAAGGAATTTATGAAATTATAAATGATTGATAAAAAGTAATACACTTTAAGTAGCTCTTATTGTATTATTGGTCGGTGGTTTAAATATGGTTGAAGAAAAAATTGGTGTTGTTGAGCATTTCTTCACAAATGTAAGTGTGGCTGCGATAAAAATTACTGATGGTGAATTAAAGGTTGGTGATACTATTCATATCGTTGGTGCAACTACAGATTTTAAACAAAAGATTGATACTATGGAGATCGATAGGGTCGCTGTCGAATCTGTTAAACCTGGTGATGATGTAGGAATCAAGGTTATAGACCGGGTTCGCGAACATGATGTTGTTTACAAAGTTCCAGAGGAATAAAATATGAAGCAATTAGCAGAGGTTAGGACATTAAAAGTTAATAGATATATGATAATTGATGATGAGCCATGTAAGATTATGAGTTATTCTACTTCTAAACCGGGTAAACATGGTGAAGCAAAGGCTAGAATTGAAGCAATTGGTGTTTTTGATGGACAAAAAAGAAGCGTTGTTCATCCTGTTAAGCATAAGGTTCATGTTCCATTGATTGATAAAAGAAATGCACAAGTTCTTGCTTTGATGGGGGATAATGTACAGCTTATGGACATGGACACATATGATACATTTGAGATGAAAATCCCTGATGAGTTCAAGGGTAAATTACAGCCTGGTACTGAAATCTCTTATCTTGAGGCACTTGGTAGAAAGAAAATAACTAGAATATAAAATCCTGTTTTAGGCTTATATGAAATTTCCAGATTATTTTGCAGATGCTGAATCAAGTTTTGATAAAGCAAAATTTGTAATTTTTGGAGTACCTTACGATAAAACATCCTCTTTTAGATTTGGTGCAAGTCTTGCTCCAAATGAAATCAGGCAGGCAAGCTGGAATTTTGAAACATTTAACTTTAGAACTGGTTTTGATCTGAAAGATGTTAAATTTCATGATTATGGGGATCTTAATGTTGAGGATAAAACTCCTGGGGATATGATAGGCGAGGTTAAGAGGTTTACAAGTAAGATTCTTTCAAAAAATAAATTTCCAATCGCCCTTGGTGGCGAACATTCGATAACACCTGGAATTGTACAAGCTTTTTCAAAGGATATCTCAGTTATTTCTCTTGATGCCCATTTTGATTTTCGACAAAAATATGAAGACTCTCCCTTCAATCATGCCTGCACGTCAAGACGTATTGCTGATCATGTTGGTATAAAAAACATTGCTCTAATTGGCATTAGATCCGCTGATAAAGAAGAATTTGTCGATGCAAAGAGCCTAGGTTTGTTCTATATGGATTCTTTTGAAATTAAAGAAAATGGAATCAAGAAAGCTTTGGATAGAACAAAGAGATATCTTGGAGACAGAAAGATTTACCTTACACTTGATATCGATGTGTTAGACCCTGCATATGCTCCTGGTACATCTACCCCTGAACCTTTTGGTTTGACACCTTTTGATATTGTTGAGTGTATTGATTTCTTTTCCTCAAATCTTATAGGATTTGATGTTGTTGAGGTATGCCCTACTTATGATAAAGGAGAAACTGCCTTACTTGCTGCAAAACTTATAAGATACTTAATTGAGCAGGTTGAATCTATAAATTAGGGGTAGCTTAATATATTGTGACTTTATTCTGCTCTGTTATGCAACTAGAAAAATTAGCAACAATAGGTTTAGCAGTTATAATAGTGATAGCTATTTCAGGAATTATTTTAGCAGATGAAAAGATTCGTGATGATATTTTTGGTAATCTTTTTAAAGAAGTAAAAAAAGATGATAAACCGAGCCCTGTTACTGGAGCAATTACATATGGTGACAGTGCTGATGTGAATTACATTGGAAAATTTTTAAATGGTACAGTTTTTGATACAAATATTGAGGAAGTTGCAAAGCAATGGGGGCTTTATAATGAAAGTATGCCATATGAACCAGCAATGGTTTTTGTAGATCCGTTTTATGAATTTTACCCACCAGAAGGATATGAAAACTATTCAGCTTCATTTATTCCTGGTTTTCTAGAGGGACTTGTTGGTATGAAAGAAGGTGATACAAAAGAAGTTACTATTCTACCTGAGGATGCATATGGGGAATGGAATGAATCGATGGCTGAGATGTTTGGAATGGGTTCTTATCCTCTTGAAAGTGTAATCGAGAGCGAAATATCAGAAAATAAAACAGCATTGATCAGTAGTTTTCCAGGAATTGATCTGTCCGAGGGCTCAAGTTTTGACTATGGTGCGGTAGCATTTGAGCAAGCAGGAGTTCTTAATGCAACAGTTATTAATGTGACAGATGAAAATGTAACCTATAAGTTGACACCTGAGAATGGATCATCTGTTGAACTTCCATTGTTTAATTGGACTATTGTCTTTATTGTGGAAAATGATACCCATTTTACAATGCGTTCACTTATTGAGGACGGTCACATTTTCAGTATAGAAAGTTTTTATGGATCAATGCATTTCAAGGTTATTTCAGTTAATGAGACATATGCAAGACTTGCTATGAATCTTGACGCACCAGAGGTAAGATTCATTGGAGCAACTCTGGTATTTGAGCTTGAAGTAGTAAAGGTTTACAAAACATCAGCTTTACTTGAAGAAAGCTGAGTTTTTATCTCTTTTTCAAGTAGGTCTAAGAATTCTTCTTCAGTACCTTTTGGAATAGTTGCACCTGCTGCTATATCATGACCGCCTCCTATACTATCAAGAGCGGAGGCTGCTTTTTTCATCGCTTGTGAAAGATTCAAGCCCTTTTCAACAAGCTCTTCAGTGCCACGAGCTGATACCTTCACTTCACCCTGTCCTTTATATGCAAAACCAATGAGAGGTAAATCACTACTTACATCTTCTGAGTTAAGCAGCATATTTGCAACAATTCCTACAATTGTGTCACGTATGCCGCTACCTGCATGAAAGAACTGTAAGTGTTTTCTTTTAATTATTCCCTCTTCCTTTGCAAACTGAAGACCCACAACTAGGTTTTGCCTATGGCCTAGTAGCAGGTTTCTTGCTTTAGCAAGCCATTTGTCTCTATCGCCAAGACAGACCTTGAGACCTACCTCACATTTTCCATATCTTGCTGTCGAATTCAAAAGTGTCGCAAATTCTTTTGAGTCATGGATCTCTGTTCCTTCTTGCTCGCCCACTAAGATATATACCTCTCCAATTATCCGCTTTGTAATTTTATGACCAAAACCCTTTGTTAGAAGTAATTGTGCGATACTTGAAATTATCAGTCTTCTTTCATCTTTACATAGGTCAATCCATTTTCTCCAGGAATCACCATCTTTCATAGTTATTCCAAGTTCCTGCAAGAAACCAACACAAGCCTGTTCTCGTCCGCTAAGACCTGGAATTATCGGGTCACTTGCAAATTGTAGCATTTTAAAAATTGGTCTGCTTTCTCTACCAAAATATCTAATGTCAATTTTTGCTTTTACAGCATTTATCGATTCTCCATCTGAAAGAATTTCTCTATTCATACCAGCTAGTTTTCTAAATCTTCTATCCTGAAGATCACCACATGCTCCAACTATAGCAATAGGAGTAAGATCCATATTTTTCTTATCAATTGCCCTTGAAACTAGATAAGTAACACCTGCACCACTGATTTCAAAGCTTCCATCTAGACCAAAAAGATGAGGATTCAGATGAAATATTTTATTTGAGTTCTCAGGGCAGCTATGATGATCTGTGATAATTTTAGTGATATCAGGTGTATCAGTACTAATGCTGCTTCCAAGATCTGTAAACCAAACAAGCTCATGGTTTTCATTTTTTAATCGTTCTAGTATGTCGCTGTCCAAATCCTTAATAAATTCAATGGAGCATTGCTTACCTAGTCTCTTTAAGGTTTGATATGCAATAGTTCCTGCAGTGATACCATCTGCATCTATATGGGTCACAATATGGATTTCTTTAGAACCATTAACAATTTCCCCTATCTTCTCCGCCCTTTTTAACAAAAAGTGCACCAACAAATTTGAATATAATTAGACTATTAAAGTTTAACATACAAATTTATAACAATTTATAAATTTAGGGTGTTGAAAAATTAAAAGAGCCCTCCCAAGATTCATGATGCTTGGGATG
>CAZHIY010000153.1:0-5806 GCA_964533085.1 uncultured Thermoplasmatales archaeon
ATATGTAAAGCTATCAGTACCAATATAGTCGACATCAGGTTCATATACAAATGAACCATTTGTATTAAATGTTAAATCTCCGTGAGTAACATCACTTATCAGTGTTGCTGATAGCGGGTCGTTTTCTGGGTCTGTATCGTTTGTTAAAATTCCTGGCGCAGGTACATATAGTATAACATCTTCTCCTGTTGTATAGTAATCATCATTTGCTACTGGTGGATCATTTACAGCTGTAATAGTCACATTTACAGTTCCAGTATCTGTCCCCCCCTCACCATCGTGTATAGTATATGTGAATGAGTCAATCCCATTGTAATTTGAGTTAGGTGTGTAATAAACATAGTTTGAATTATAAGTAGCAGTTCCATTGGGAGGTTGTGTTACTCCTGTAATATTGAGATCGTCTCCCTCAGGATCATTATCATTTGCCAATACATCTATCTGATTATTAGTAGAATCCTCAACAACTGTATCAGAATCATCATTTGCATTTGGTGGAAGATTTGTGTTACATATTATCTTAAAACTTTTTAATGATAGAGCTGGACAATTAAATGCATAGCTACTATTAACAATCATGTTTGAAACATTTACGCTGTTTCCGACATCATATAAAATAACAGTTATATATTCACTATCACCAAAGGAAGTATTATCCCATGATATAGTTACTGTTGTTGGTGAACTATAGTCAGATGGAACCCATTGAACTGTTAGATTCCAATCCTTATAATTATCAGGATAGTGTTTATATTCCTCCCATAGCTCATCATATGGATCTGAGAAATCTGTATCAAACCAAGCACGAATATATGGGGGAATCCCTGGAGGGCTTTTGGGAACGTCATAGCTATCCTGAGCATCTGATGCATCGGTTTTTTCACCGAAAAATGCATTATCATATGCACTTCCAGGTTCATTGAATTCCAATGTAACGTTCCATTCATCAGCTAAAGGTTCATACAGATTATAAAAATCTATCTTAGATTTTAATTGATTCTCGATAAATCTTATAGTATTATTGCTAATTCTCAGTGAACTAACTATAGGTACAAAAGCACTAATTATAAATATCAATGCAATTCCAGCTACACATATCTTTCTAATATTATTTTTTCTCATATATACTCACCTTTTATTATTTTACATATTTATTAATTTATCCCATTAAATATTGTACTCCTGCTTAATAACTTTTGATTTGGGTATCTTATACTTAGAGTAACCTTGTTTGAAATCTTTTCTTGATTATCGGATTCTTTAGTTGTGAATTTCCATATAGGTCCAGAAGTTGTAGCCCCGTTATTATCATGAGACACTATCCTCCAATAATAAACTGTATTATTTTCAAGTTTACCAGGTTTATAGGTATTAGTAAATTGATTTTTTAATACATTTTGAGGTGGACTTGTCGATCCAAAGTCAATATCATAGGTAAGTGTATCATCTGAATCAGTATCTCCCCCAGACCAACTCAAATATACTTCAGGGTCTATATCAATTGACCTATCATATGGGTTAGGATTATTTGGAATTACTGGTGGTTGATTTGTAGAACATATTATTCTAAATTTTTGTAATGTTAAAGCAGGGCAAGTAACTGTATATTTTTCATTTACTAACATGTCTATTACCTTTATATTATTATTCACATTATATAATGCTATAGAACTATATTTACAATTATTTAAGGAGTTCTTGTCCCATGTAATTGTTACATCTGTAGGTGATATGGAATTAGATGGAACCCATTGAACTATCAGGTTCCATTCGTTATAATTATTTGGATATTGTTTATATTCTTTCCATAGTTTATTATATGGTTCTGAGTAACTTGTATTAAACCAAATCTTTAGATATGGAGATATTCCTGATGGATTCTTAGGAACATCAAAGCTGTCTACTAGCTCTGATGCATCGGTTTTTTCACCGAAAAATGTATTATCGTAAGAACCTCCTGGTTCATTGAATTTTAATTCAACGTTCCAATCCTGTGTAATTCCATTCTCCTTAATTATGGGACTCTTATCTTTTGATGAAGACAATTCGTGTATATTGTTTCTTTGACCAATAGGTAATCTACCTAATGGACCTGTTGCAGAATAATATAAGGAACAATTATAGTAAGCATACATCTGATATCCGTAACCTGGATCAAAAATATTTGAGAGTACATAGTGTTGAGGAAGACTTCTGCTCCAATTATAAATGTATCCAAGAATGATTGGTCCACCAGTTGGATTATTACTAGTAGTTGCATTACTCCAGTCATAATATATACCATTGTAGCGCACAATAAGATCTTCTTTAGGTAATGATATGAAGTTAGGTAGACCAACAATGTTCCAAGTAGTAAGCATGTCTGTGATGTATCCATCATTATTCTTGGTGCTGGCACCCTCTACCAAAAGGGTACAGGATTGATAAGCATAAACCCAGTAACCATATCCTGGGTTTAGAGTGTTTATAAGCACATAGTGCTGAGGAGCATTTCTACTCCAACTGTAAATGAATCCAAGAATTATGTTGTTGTTTACTGCATCTTGCCATGAGTATTCGGTTCCATTATATCTAACAATAATATTTGTTTTACTAACAGATTGATTAAATGGTAGAGATATTATATTCCAATTGGTTTTAAGATCTGTTATTTCCAATGTATTGCTACAAATAATTTTAAATTCATAAAAAGTTAATGCTGATGCATTAAAGGTATAATTATTCTGTACAAACATGTTTATAGTTTCTTCAGATGCATTATTCTTTAAGAATATGTTATTATATTCACTATAATTCAGATTAGAGGAATTCCAAGAAATTGTAATATCTGTTGGTGAAGAATTGTCTGATGGATTCCATCTGACAGTCAAATTCCATATTTTATAATCACCAGGAGAATGTTTATATTCTTTCCATAGCTCATCATAAGGATCTGAGAAGTCTGTATCAAACCAAGCTCTAATATAGGGTGGTTCTCCTGCTGGATCTTTTGGAGTATCATAGCTGTCTTGATTATCTGATGCAGTTATTTTCTCACCGAAATATACAGTATCATATTCACCGTTGGATTCTTCAAATGAAAGTATGCACTCCCAATCATATTCTCCTTCTGTTGTAAAGTTCCATATCGGTCCAGATGCTGAGGCTCCTTGATTATCCCAAGCAACAATTTTCCAATAATATTTTGTAGTAAAATTCATTGTTACTGGAATATATGTTGTATCAGATTGATTACTTACAACCAGTGGTGGTGGACTTGTTAATCCAAAATAAACATCAAAGGTTACAGGATCACCATCAAGATCTCCACCAGTCCAACTTAGATTTGCATTAATATCAACATCCACTTGTCCATCGCTAGGATCAGGATTACTTGGGGTGTAGGGTGGATCATTTTGTGGTGTAACAGTTATATTGGCAATAGCAGTATCTGTTTCTCCATTGTTATCGGTAATAGTATAATTGAAATCATCAGGTCCATTATAATTAGGATCGGGAGTATAAAATATATAATCTATGGTATAGGTGACATTTCCATGAGGTGGTAAAGAAACACTAATTATATCAAGATCATCACCATCAACATCAATATCATTAAGAAGAACATCTAATTGATTGTCAATTGAATCTTCATTTACCAATCCAGTATCATCATTTGCTGTTGGTGGATCATTTATTGGATTTATGGTAATTGTGACTGTTGCTGTATTTGAATATTCGAGACCATCATCAGCTCTGTATGTGAATGTGTCAATACCATGATAGTTGGTGCTAGGTATATAATCAAATGATCCATTTGAATTTAGGTTTAATATACCATTAGAGACATCATTTACAAGAACAGCTGTTAATGGATCATTTTCTGGATCTGTATCGTTTTGTAGTATTCCTGGTGCTTGAATAGTAAGGGTTGTATCCTCGTCTGTTGTGTAATCATCATCGTTTGCTACTGGTGGATCATTTACAGGTGTGATGGTTATAGTTACTGTACCAATATTAGAAACTAAGGCCCCGTCATAAGCTCTATATGTAAAACTGTCTGAACCTGCAAATCCACTATCTGGAATAAATATGAATGAACCATTTGTATAAAATGTTAATTCACCATGTGTTACATCACTGATTAGTGTCGCTGTTAGTGGGTCGTTTTCTGGGTCTGTATCGTTTTGTAGTATTCCAGGTGCTGGAACTGTAAGGGTTGTATCCTCGTCTGTTGTGTAATCATCATCGTTTGCTACTGGTGGGTCGTTTATTGGGTTTATTGTGATTGTGACTGTTGCTGTGTTTGAGTATTCTATTCCATCATAAGCTTGGTATGTGAATGTATCTATTCCATTGTAGTTTGTGTTTGGTGTGTATGAAAATCCTCCGTTTGTGTTTAATGTTAATGCACCGTTTGTAACATCTGTGATTAGTGTTGCTGTTAGTGGGTCGTTTTCAATGTCTGTGTCGTTTGTTAGTATTCCTGGTGCTGCGATGTTTAATGTTGTATCTTCGTTAGTTGTATAATAGTCATCGTTTGCTACCGGTGGGTCGTTTATTGGGTTTATTGTTATTGTTACTGTTGCTATATTAGACACTACCAATCCATCATAGGCTCTATATGTGAAACTATCTGAACCATAATAGTTACTATCAGGTGTATAAATAAATGAACCATTTGTATGAAATGTAAGTGTACCGTCTGATACACCATTGACTAGTACTGCTGTTAATGGATCATTTTCTACATCCATATCATTTTGTAGTATTCCTGGTGCAGGAATGTTTAATGTTGTATCTTCGTCTGTTGTGTAATTGTCGTCGTTTGCTACTGGCGGATCATTTGCTGGATTTATTGTTATTGTTACTGTTGCAGTGTTAGAGTATTCATATCCATCATATGCTTGATATGAGAATGTGTCTATTCCGTTGTAGTTTGTGTTTGGTGTGTATGAAAATCCTCCGTTTGTGTTTAATGTTAAGGTTCCGTTTGTTACATCTGTGATTAGTGTTGCTGTTAGTGGGTCGTTTTCTGGGTCTGTGTCGTTTGTTAGTATTCCCGGTGCTGCGATGTTTAATGTTGTATCTTCGTCTGTTGTGTAATTGTCGTCGTTTGCTACCGGTGGATCATTTGCTGGATTTATTGTTATTGTTACTATTGCTGTGTTAGAGTATTCGACACTGTCATATGCTTGATATGTAAAGGAGTCAGTACCTACGTAGTTACTATCAGGTGTATAAATAAATGAACCATTTTGATTAAAGGTTAGAACTCCATCTGTAACGTCAGAAATTAGTGTTGCTGTTAGAGGATTATTTTCTACGTCTGTATCATTTGATAAAACTCCAGGTGCTGTAACGGTTAGAGTTGTATCTTCTTCTGTAATATAATCATCATCATTTGCTACTGGTGGGTCGTTTATTGGGTTTATTGTTATTGTGACTGTTGCTGTGTTTGAGTTGTTTGTTCCGTCATTTGCTTGGTATGTGAATGTGTCTATTCCATTGTAGTTTTGATTTGGTGTATAGGAAAATCCTCCGTTTGTGTTTAATGTTAATGCACCGTTTGTTACATCTGTGATTAGTGTTGCTGTTAGTGGGTCGTTTTCTATATCTGTATCATTTGATAAAACTCCTGGTGTTGCGATGTTTAGTGTTGTGTCTTCATCGGTGGTATATTCATCATCATTTGCTATTGGTGGATCATTTGCAGCATTAATTGTGATTGTTACTGTTGCTGTATTTGAATATTCCAAACTATCAAAAGCTTGGTATGTGAATGTATCTATTCCATTATAATTTAAATTTGGAGTATAATCAAATG
>CAZHIY010000154.1:0-5801 GCA_964533085.1 uncultured Thermoplasmatales archaeon
AAGACGAATTTGGGTTAGTCAAATTCTAGCTTGCCGAACTACTGAAATACCAATAAACTTTTTTAACAGTAAACTTTAAATCTAACAAAGTAATGTTAATAATATACTCTGAGGGAGGATTATATATGAAAAAAATAAATTTTTTTAGAAAGCTGGTAAATAATAAGCACGGAATGATGTCACTACTGATTGCATTAACTCTTGTTTTTATCCTTATTTTAGGTAGTTCTGTGAGTAGTTTTTCTATAAATTATAAATATTCATATCAAGCAAATGATATTACACGTTCAAGTGCAGCTCCAAAAACGCAATTTGAATATAAATCAACAGGTTTTGTTCCACCAGAATTAGACCTATCTCACTTAACCGGACAAGAGATACCTAAAAAGTACCTCGGTCAATCACCACCTTCAAGTTATGATTGGCGAACAAAAGGAATAATTACATCTGTAAAAGACCAAGAGGATTGTGGAGCATGTTATGCCTTTGGCTCCTTAGGTTGTTTTGAGTCGACGATTAGATTACATGCAGGATCAACATTTGATCTATCAGAAGACAATGTAAAAGAATGTGAATATTATGAAGGTTCGTGTGATGGAGGAAATTTCTACAAAGTTGCAAATTACCTATCTCAAAGTGGAACTGTTCTTGAGTCATGTGACCCCTATGAACCAGAAAATAATGCGGATCCTCCTTGTGATTATTGCGATAGAAAACATACCCTTCTTGATTGGCGAGTAATTTCTGAAAACAATATAGCAAATACAGATGTTTTGAAAAACTATATTTACGAAAATGGGCCAGTATATGTTGCTATGTGGTTAGGAACTGGTTCTTGGTTTAATGAATTTGATGATTATGATGGCAGTTATACACTTTATTATGGGGGAAGTACAAACACCTTTAACTGGCATGCTGTAATGATAATAGGTTGGGATGATAGCTTAACACATGTAGGTGGTAGTGGTGGATGGATTTGTAAGAACAGTTGGGGCACAGATTGGGGAGGTACATGTGGATATGGTACAGAAAAAGGATACTTTACAATAGCATATAGATCTGCAGATATTGGTAAATATTCATCATTTTTAGACCAATGGGGTAACTATGACACCTCTGGTGGGATCGTTTTTTATGATGAAGGAGGATGGTCAGATAGCTGGGGATACCCCACAGGGTCAAATCCTACAGTTGCCTGGGGACTATGTGGATATTACTTATGGGGTGAAGTCGACATAACAAGAGTAGAATTCTGGACAAATGATGCACCTACCAGTGTTGATGTTTATATTTATGACAATTTCGATGGTTCAACTCTTAGCAACATGCTCTATAGCAGCTTGGATCATACTTTTAATGAAGCAGGATATCATGGAGTTGCAGTTGTTCCACCATTAAATAAGTTAGGAATGGATACGATATTTGTCGTAATAGAATTTACAAATGATAATTACAGATACCCTGTTGTATGTGATCAATATGGCACAAGTGAGACAGGAAAAACATACTTAAGTCCAGATGGCAGTACGGGCTCATGGAAGGATTTAGGAGCAAATAATGTGGATGCTGCTATTCGTATGCGCTGTACGACAAGTGACAATCCACCAACTGAACCTACTATTTCAGGTCCACCAAGTGGAAATACAGGTACAATTATCAATTATGATTTTTTATCGATTGATTCAGATGGAGATAAGATATCATATTACATAAATTGGGGAGATGGCGAAATAACAGATTGGACACCATTCAGACTCTCAGGGTTAAAATATACCGGCAGTCATACATGGAATTCACAAGGATTCTACACTATAAGAGCAAAAGCTAAAGATATTTACGGTGTTGAGAGTGACTGGAGAGAAAAGCAAATAGAAATACCAAGAAACAAAATATTAGCAAACTCATTATTTCTACAGTTGCTAGAAGATTTTCCAAATACAATTTCAATAATAAGATATTTACTTCAGTTAAAATAACCCAAATCTTCTTATTAATCTGTTATTCTAAAAATAGTAGCATTTAAATATCCATAAATTAATTTAATTTATTATAAAATAATGAAAAATTAAGCTTCTAAGGAGGAATAAAATGAAAATAAAAATCATAGCGATTTTAATATGTACACTTTTTTTAGTTGCAACAGCCTTACCTGTGACAGGAAATATAATAAAAATTGATAAACCAAAGATTTCAAGCGCGGGGACCTCTCGCGATCTTAATCTTGACCTCGCGATTACAAATGCATTCTCAAATGAAGTAAAAATCTTACTAGGAGATGGGGCAGGTGGATTTACAAACAAGGGGGATTTTTCAGTAGGAACATTTCCAGCAGGAATTACAGATGGAGATTTCAATTTGGATGGCATTCTAGATATTGTAACAACTGATTATTCTGATTCAAATGTGACCGTACTTCTGGGTGATGGAACAGGTAGCTTTTCACCATCTGGAAACTTTACTGTGGGATTAGCGCCTTTAGGAATAGTAAATGAAGATTTTAATTCAGATGGAAATTTAGATGTTGCAGTTGCCAACACTGGTTCAAACATTATAAGTGTCTTACTAGGTGATGGAGCTGGAGGATTTGCACCACAACAAACATACACAATTGGAAATGGCCCAGCTGATCTATGTGTCGCTATGTTTGATGCAGATAATAATTATGATATAATAGGTGCAAACTTGGATGGTAATTCAATAGGTCTTTTAACAGGAGATGGGGCAGGTGGATTTGTTCTTTCAAATACAATAAAACTCGGGATTGATTATAAGCCCTATGCCATAACAAATGGAGATTTTGACAAGGACGGAAATATGGATGTAGCATTTGCAAGTGGATGCTTTCCTTATATAGGAGTTTTACTTGGAAACGGAACAGGAGAATTTAGACCTCTCCAAAACTACACAGTGGGTTATGGTCTTGAAAGATTTGACATAGTTACAGAAGATTTCAACAAAGATGGGGATCTAGACATAGCAGTACCAAACACCGATAATGATACCATCAGTGTTTTACTTGGTGATGGCGCTGGAGGATTTGGAATACATCAAACATACTCAGTAGGAGATTATCCAGTCGGAATTTGCGATGGTGATTTCAATACTGACGGAAATTCCGATCTTGCAGTAACAAATGCATTTGATAATACTGTAAGTATTCTTCTTGGTAATGGAGCAGGAGGATTTGCTAGTCAACAAATACTTTCTGCAGGAGATGGACCCATAGGAATAATATCTGGAAATATCGATTATATTCCAGAATCTGATCTAGAATGTGATGGTTCTATACAATGGAAAAAAGTTACACCTGGAGCAAATATAATCGATGAATTTTCAATTGGAAATACAGGGAACGCAGGGTCAATTTTACACTGGCAGATTGAATCCTATCCCACATGGGGTTCATGGAATTTTTCAGAGGAAAGTGGCTATATTCAAGATGGAATTTGGAAGGAGGTTCAAGTATTTATAACAGCACCAAACTATGAAAGCACAGAGTATACTGGTACAATAAAAATAATAAATGTTGATGTCCCAAGTGATAATTGTGAAATAGAAATAAGTATAGAAACACCAAGAACAAAATCATTGTTTCAAACATTACTAAATCTAATACTGGAGCGATTTCCAAATGTGTTTCCCATACTACGATTGTTTTTAGAAATATAAAATAAATAAAATTTATTTTTATTTTTTTTTTAAAAAAAAAATACTCAAATACTTGTTTTTAAGTAAGAAAGAGCAATTTTTAAGGAGAAATATATAAATAAACAATTCTAGTTAATGTTATTTAAGGGAGGTTCAATATGACTAGAAAAAAATTATTCTTGAGTATCTTTACATTATTTCTTATTTTAGGACTCTTACCAGGGATTACTAGTGCACAAATAAGGCTTGAAAAAACCAATATTCCAAGAGTCGTAAATGGTGATCCATACCTCTCAACTCCAGACTGGATATCAGATAACCCTCATTATAGTACTGGTGCAGCACTTGATGATTTCAATTTAGACGGATGGCTTGATCTAGTTGTTGCTGATGGAAACGACATGGAACCAGGAAGACTAAACATTTATTATAACAACGGAGATGGAAGCCTACCAACAACTGCAAGTTGGCAATCAGATGATATAGGTTTTAATGGACATTTAGATGTTGCAGATGTAAATGGAGACGGCTGGCTGGATGTTGCAGTTTCATATCTTGGTACGTCAAGCTCGTTTGGACCTGTTGCCCGGCTTTATTTGAACAATAATGGAGTTCTTTCATCAATGCCTGATTGGGAATCAGATGTAACAGGTAATGCATTTGGTGTGGATTTTGGAGATATGAACAACGATGGAAGACCAGATTTAGCTGTTGCTACTGGTTGGTCCTATAGTCCTTCGCATGAATACCATAATTTTGTTTATCTTAATGTGGATGGAACTCTTGAACCTACAGCAAGTTGGGAGTCTGATGATACACATACCTATATGGGTGCCCACTGGGTGGATGCAGATGATGATGGATGGCTGGACCTTGCATATATTGGGTCTTATGAGGAGACATACATCTATAAAAATATTGACGGAACACTTGAAACTACTGCAAGTTGGCATACAACAGACAGCCAGGATCAAGATGGAATTATGCTAACAAGTGGTGATGTAGATTTAGATGGAATAAGAGACCTATTTGCTACAGATAATATACAACTATATGGATCTGGAAGATTTAAACAATACACTGGTAAATCTGATGGCTTCTTTGAAACAACATATTCCTGGTATTATCCAGGAAGTTATGGTTCAGCAGTTACACTTGCAGATGTCAATTGCGACAATACTCTTGACCTTGCAACAGGTGCATGGTGGGATTATACACATATTTTCTTAAATGACGGGACAGGCCTTCCCTCAAGCCCTTCTTGGACCTCAGGAGGAACAAGTGTTGTAGAAAAAATTGTTTTTGGTGATGTTGGTCCCGAGTTATTTGAAAAAACATTTACTAAAACTTTTTTAGCAGATGAAGATCGCAGACTCTTCTATCTACCACATCAAAATATTCAAAAAATAAATAATGTAAGTCTTGATGGTGTAACATTGGATTCATCTGAATACACATACAGTCGAGAACATGCATGGATTACAGTTTATACAGTTCCTACAGAATCAGTAGAAGTTTCATACAATTATTCCAGATCTCTTGATATGGTTATATCAAATTGGGATCCAGATAAAGGTAATTATCTATATTATAACCAAATATGTGGTGCAATTGTACCTGATTTAGAGTGCGAAGGTAATTTACGATTTATAGATATTCCTCCAGGTTCTACTAATAATGGGACTTTCACAATTGAAAATGTAGGTGACCCTGGATCAGAACTTAATTGGGAGATTTCTGAGTTTCCTGAATGGGGTGATTGGACTTTTACTCCTTCAAGTGGTACTGGTTTAACTCCTGAAGATGGAAATATCACAATAGAGGTTCTTGTAGTTGCACCTGAGGATAAAAACGAGATATTTAACGGAAATATTAGGATAACAAATACAGATAATACAAATGATTACTGTGTAATCAATGTTTTACTAATAACACCTAAAATAAAACCTGCGTATCATGAATTTTTAAATAGATTATCTGAGCGATTCTCAAACAGATTTCCAATAATAAAATACTTGCTAGATGATGTCTTAACACGCATTTGAGCATTGAACATATATTATTAAAATAATCTTATATCCATAAAATTATTATTTTGATATGTAAAGTAAATTGACATCGCCAACATTTCTTTTAAACAAATTTTAAAATGT
>CAZHIY010000155.1:0-5786 GCA_964533085.1 uncultured Thermoplasmatales archaeon
TTTATGTCTTTTGCTGTTACATTGATTTTATACAGACCCTTTGTGGTATATTTATGAGATAAAGTAACTATTTCTCCAGAGCTGTACGGACCTATCCATTCCTCCAATTCCCCATCGCCCCATTCAATAAAATAAAAAACTTCCTCACCATCTGGCTCAATTGTGCTAAATTCAAAGTTATAAGGAATCCTTGGAATCAACCAATATGGACCACTTATACTTGGTCTATCAGGCGGATAGTTGAAAACTATCTGAATAGTCGATCCTTCTGACCAATCGCTTTGGGCAAAATTTTCATCCCTTGCTTTTACTCTAACCTCAAAATAACCTTCGTCATTCCATATATGAGATGAATAACATGTATCTCCCGATGAATATGGGCCCATCCATCCACTGAAATTACCATCATCCCAGTCCCACATGAAATATATTTGGTCTCCATCTGGCTCAATTGTGCTACTAGAAAAGGTATATTCATAACCTGCTGCACCTTGAACTGGCCCCTCTGGTTTAGCTGGAATATCAGGTGCTCCACTAGGATCATTTCTCCAGATTTTAACAGATGGATCTCCTAAAATATTATAGGCTTCAAAATAGTATTGACTATAACCCCCTCCGCCATAATTTTCGTAAACATAGTAAAGAGCCATATCAGTCATACCACCTATCCAATCAAGATTATCATCCCACCATGCTTGGAACATACCTCTTTCTAAAATATCATCTTCCTCCCAAAGAGTACTTTCAGATGCACCCCAAAATGCAACACCACCTTTATCTGCTTCACGTAACCAAGTTTCTCCGAAACATTCTGAGACTTGGAAACTACCTGTTAAACAGGCATGGCTACATACAAAGGGATACATGCCTTCATTTGTCAAGTCTTCAACATTACCTTGGTTAAAATACGGACCATCATCCCAATTATATATAGATCCATGACCAGAAAAAATCGCTAGACTTCTCCCATCATTCAGTGCATCTGAGATATCTTGTGTATTTGCACCATAGGTCACTTCATAAATTTTATCACAGTTATACCCATTTTGTTCAAGATAAGTTGATATAACATAATTATGCGTCCCCTCAGAAATATAATAATTATCATTACCCGCCATAAAAGCTGCTTTTTTTATCCAATCTGTATCTGAGAAATTTCCTTTCTCATAATAAATTGTTTTATCCACCATTGCTGTTACATGTGATGCTTGGGATGCTGGAAAACGACCTATAAAGATATCTGGAAAGTAATCACCAGAATTAATTGTTACATAGTAAAGGTCAACTGCATTAGGTCCTTCTGAACCAAGATAAGTAGGAATTTGAGGTGTATCACCAACAAGAAGAATGTATGCTGGTGGAATATCCCAATTATTATATGCATCATCAATGTAATCATGAATATTTTCTTTTGTAGCACCGCCAGGTATTTCAGAGGTTTTTGTTACTGTAGTATCAAATCCCATAGCTGTTTTCCAATCTGCAAAAGGTTCAATTTCGTCGTAAAAATCATCATAAACAATTATTAAGTATCCTTCTGGTTCCTTTATCAAAATATTATCTTCATATGCACCATAATTTGAAAAAGTTAATTCAAATAAATTTTCAAAATTTGGAGTTGAATACCTATTTATCATTTCATATGTTTGAGTTAAATCACTATTTGGAAGATTCAAGATAATTTCACAGGTTTTCATTAGTTTAAGTTCACCTGAAAAAGGATTATACTGTATCGGAGATATCTCAACTAATGCAAAACGTCTAGATCGTATCTCTCCTATTTCAACAATTTTTGCTATATTTTCTGGTACAAATTCATCATTAGAAAAATATTCGTCATCAATTATGAACTCATGATCAAATTCAGAGTCTTTTTCAACTGAAGGTTGAGCTGGAAGAATCTTGTTAAAAAGGTTTAGTTCATTAAGTTTAACATGTTCCCAAGATTCTGATATAATTATCAATTCTGGGTCTGATTCATTTGGAATCTCTACCATTTTTCTAATCATTGGTAATTTTGCCTGTCCATTTACACAAGAAAAACCATATCCAGGCAACATCACGGAGGTAAAAAATCCTTCATCTGCACAAACAGTGCCAAATTCAAATTCATCAAGACTTATAGTAAATTCGATTGTTGTCTTATCAATATTACTTACTTTAAATTCCAAACCATCGGACCCTTCATTTATTTTATTTAATTTCAATGATGTATTGGTAGTCCCAAAAGCATTCGGACCCGATGCTAAGATTAGTATTACCATTGCTCCAATTATTCCTATTGTCTTTTTATTCATCCTTTCAACTCAAAAATTTTCTATACTATCAATCTTTGAAATAAAGGGAAACAATGAATGAATCTCTCAAGTATCTTTAGAAACATTGAGTTCATAGAAATTCTTTCACGCGGGACAATGAATAATAATGGATTTGACCAATCGCTTTCAAAGCCATTTACACAATCCACAGCTTTTGCTTTTATGTTATAATAACCTTCCTCGGTATATGTGTGGCATAGTTCTATTGATGAATTAGGTGACATGCATTCTGTTTCAAAGGTATTTCCATCATTCCAGTCAATTATATATTTAATTTGATCTCCTTCAAAATCAGTTGATAGGAAAGTCCAACAATATTCAGTTCCAGGTATTCCTCTATTTGGACCATCTATTACTGGTACCGTTGGTGGTACATTTTCAATAACATTTGCCATTGATATATCTGGATTACCCCATAGCGCTCCCCATTCAAATGTTTCAAAATAATCCATATACCAATAACCATTCGTATACATCTCATGCAGAGCATATTGATGAGCCTGACCTTGTGTATAATCTCCAGATGTGCAAGATACTGTAAAGAAATAATCAAGTGATTGAGTTGATCCATCATTTAGATCGTCCCAACCAGGCATTCCATATGCCACCTTGGTTGCTCCAAGAAAACCAACTCCACCTTGTTCCATCATGGCTTGACCGAGATTAAATTCATCGGTATCGGAATTGCTACATGAATCAGCAAAAATGATTGCTGGATATTCGTCATTAAGAAAAGAACATGTATCTGTACCAACAAAATGTCCATGATTAAAATACAACCAGGCTTTATCAGGAGAACCATGACCTGCCCAGTTAACAAATGCATAGCTACCATTTGACCATACATCCTTCACATTGTTCCAATCAAGATTATAATCCATAGGATAAGTGGTATACCCTTCTTCATACATCCTTGTCATTTTCCAGAATTTCATCCATGGATGGAGAGAAGAATTTGTTTTATATTCCATAAGTACAGCATTATCTGTACGGGGATTTGGATCGTCATTCCAGAAAAATGAACCAAGTAAGAGAATATTTCTCTTAAATGATGGATTAGTATTTTCCTCATAGGTAACAGATTTTTCACAGATATGTTCAACAATGGATGGATCACTCCATGGGATACGTCCAACATTTACCTCTGCTGTGAAATCAATTTGATCATCGTTTGTTTCTCCATACCTATGATCTGCATCCATATCCCAAGATTGATTATCAGGATAAGAGAGCTCTGCAAAGTAGTAATCAGTCTCCGGTTGCCCATATCCTATATTTTGCCAGCAACGCCTCATGGGAACATCATCGTAATAGCCAATTAGGCAAACATCTAAAATTCCCCATTCCTCAGAGGGGTATTTCTCCCTAAGGAAGTTTCTCATCTTCTCAGCTAAATCATAACCATCATAATTAGAATCAATCCAGGATGTTGTTACAACATTTACACTCCTTCCTTTTTCTTCCTCCCATTCAACTAAAGGAGTGACAGATGAAGTTAATGAATCAAGTGTGATTATTACATAATCATACATTTCCTTGCTACCAGCACCTTCTGGATACCAATCTTTAGCTTCATTATAATTGTATACAATTTTTTCTGCGGCTGGTTTTGTTTTTTCAGTGTAATCTACCATAATATCGTCATATGTAAAACCATCTTCAAATGTATAACTAATAGAAACAGTAATATCTGGGTAAAAAATCAATTTACCAGACATTGGTTGATAAGAGAAAGGATTGACCCTCATATCAATAAGATTATATTTTCTAAAACCAGCTGTTTGTAAAAATTCAACAACTGAAGCAGGATATAAATTATCATTTCCATATACTGATTCATAATTTTCTATATAATTCATCTGTTCTTGTCTATAAACTTCAGGGTCTTCCCGACCTATTACTCTGGGTAAATCTACAGGTTTAATATTGTAGCTACCTTCAAGTATGACACTTTCCACACAATTAAAAGATACATCCTTGAAAATTGCTCCAGGCGGTATTGCGACTGAAAAAATCTTTGATGGTAGATTTGGTTTTCCAGGTATAAGATTTCGACCAAAGTTATCTACTGAAACTTCATCCCCGTCATTATTTTGAACTATCTCATAGTCCCCAACTGGTATTTGTAATGTAATTTCCCCATCATCAATCTCAAATAAACTAATATTCTCAGTTATTTCTGTATAATAATTAGTTGTGCTAGCACCCGCAAAAACACTACCAATCATTAAGATAGTAATTAAAATTCCAATTACTACTTTATTCATAATTCACCTCCAATTAACAATTGTTATTTGTTATATTTATATAATATATAATAGTTGTGGAGGATTTTATTATTTTCTAAGGAAAATTAAAGAAAAATGAGAAGAAATCGCTATTTCTTCATCATTTCAGGGATTATTTGAATAGTGTTATTTGATTGAATTGGTTCTATTGATTATTATTATTTGTTTTTATAGTCCAAGCAGAAGTCTTAATATTGGTAATATATTTGGAAATCTTTGGAATATCTGTTCTAGTATGAGATTTTCAACTGATCTGGACCTGCTAATTTGTATATTTAATGTTCCTATTTCGCTAATAGCACCCTTTGTATCAATAGCCTTTACCTTAATTGTGAATTGACCATTCTTAGTCCATGTATGCGAAACTGTTTGCTCTTCACCAGATGGAAACGGTCCTATATCTCCACTACCAGCATTTCCCCAGAAAATATCATAGTATACATCCTGACCATCAGGATCATTCGCCACAACAGTAAAATCATAAGGTATTCCTATTTTTCCGGTTGTTGGCCCAGTAATTGTTGGCACATTCGGAGGTGAGTTTTCAACAATTGGAAATACCATTACATCTGACCATTCACTTTTTCTACCCCACTCATCTCTAGCAATAACTTTTATATCATAGTCTCCCAACCCAATCCAAGTATGAGAGGAAGATGCAGTTTCTCCTGAAGGAAATGGTCCTTCCCATTCACTAAACTCACCATCTCCCCAATCAAACATATAAAATAACAGGTCTCCATCGGGATCTGTCGTACTAGCAGTAAACACGTAGTCCTCTTCTGGTACACCATGATCTGGTCCATCTGGAGATTCTGGAGTTTCTGGAGGATCACTTATTGCAACTGGTGCCATTGTTAAATCGGGATTACCCCAAAGTGCTCCCCATTCAAAAGTTTCAAGCCTTTCATAATACCATAGACCATTGTTATACATCTCCTGTAATGCATATTGATGAGCTTGTCCCATTGTGTAATCACCTGATGTGCAACATGTTGTGAACCAATAGTCAAGTGATTGACTTGAACCATCCATAGGATCATTCCAAGCATGCATACCATATGCTACTTTGGTTGATCCTAAGAAGCCAACAGCTCCCTGCTTCATCATCATCTGACCTATGTTAGCTTCATCTGTATCAGAATTGCTACAAGCATCAGCAAATACAATAGCTGGATAG
>CAZHIY010000156.1:0-4161 GCA_964533085.1 uncultured Thermoplasmatales archaeon
TTGAAAATTATTTCAAGGAAAATGATTTTGGAAAAGAAATTATTGTAAATAATGAGCCAAAACCTCTTGGTACAGGGGGAGCTACAAAGTTTGCTGAAAACCATATTACCGGTCGATTTCTCGTGTTAAATAGTGATATTATTTGCTCACTTAAATTAAAGGATATGATAAAGTTTCATATAAAAAATAAAGCAATGGCTACTATTTCTTTGTGGCCTGTTGAAAATGTATCTGAATTTGGCGTTGCCGATGTTAAAGACAACGGTAACATTGTAGGTTTTGTTGAAAAACCAAAACCTGAGGATGCCCCATCTGAATTTATTAATGCAGGTGCTTACTGTTTAGAACAAGATGTGCTTGATTATATTGATACTGATCGATTGGTTTCTATGGAAAAAGAGATATTTCCTCAGATCATTGAAGATACAAAACGATTTTATGGTTTTAAATTCAAAGGATATTGGATGGATATCGGAAGAATTACCAGTTATATTGAAGTTCAAAGGTTTTTATTAAATAAAAATAAAATTGATAAATGTCAAGGTAAGAATTGTAAAATATATGGCAAATTGAAGGAAACATGTATTGGAAATAATGTTATAATTGGTAAAAAATCAAAGCTTGAGTCTGTTGTTGTATATGATAATGCTATTATTGGTGAAAGCGTCAATTTATCCTATTGTGTTTTAGGTGATAATTGCAAAATAGCAGATTTTTCAGATATAAGAAACTCTGTTGTTGGTGATAATGAAAAACTACTGAAAAAAACTGTTTTAGATAATAAAGTTATATGGAACCAACCTATACCTAAAGGTTACCCTGATAAGCAAATTGGAAATGTAATAGAAAAATAAAAATTCAAATTACAAAAATCTATTTATTTTACGTTTAGTTACGCATCCCGTAATAATAACGGTGATTTATTTATGACAAAATTGTTTGGAACAAATGGAATAAGAGGTGTGGTAAACGAAGATATGAACTGCGAGCTTGCCTTAGGAATTGGAAAAGCATGGGGTACCTATTTAAAAAAAACAATTACAAAACCAAAGGTTGCTATCGGTACAGATGCAAGGCTTTCAAATCATATGCTTAAATGTGCTATTTCGTCAGGTCTACTTGCTACAGGATGCGATGTAGTTGATGTCGGCCTTGTTCCTACACCTACACTCCAATATACTGTAAGGGAAAAAGGATATGATTCAGGTGTGATTATTACTGCTTCCCATAATCCACCAAATTTCAATGGTATAAAGGGAGTTGCAAGGGATGGTACTGAATTTTCAAAGGATATTGAAGAAGAAATTGAAAATATCTACTTTCAACAGAGTTTTTTACATGTAAAATGGGATGATGTTGGAAAGTTTACTTTTTGGGATGGTTCTATAGGTCTGTATATAAATGGAATATTGAACACGGTTGATGTCGATCTTATAAAAAGCAGACAATACCATGTAGTTCTTGACTGTGGAAATGGCGCAGGAAGCCTTGTTACACCTATTCTTCTTGAAAAACTGGGATGCAAAATAACAGAGCTGTATTGTGAACCTGATGGAACATTTCCAGGCCATAACTCAGAACCTTTACCTGAAAATCTTGTGGAACTTATTAAAAAAGTACCCGAGGTTAAAGCAGACATTGGTGCAGCGCAGGATGGAGATGCAGATCGTGCAATATTTGTTGATGAGAAGGGAAATTATATATGGGGGGATAAATCCCTAGCAATAGGTGCAAAATATGCTACCAAAGATAATGGAGGAGTAACTGTTACACCTGTTACTACTTCAAGTATGTTTGATGATGTTGTAAAAGCAAATAATGGTAGTATTATTCACACAGCAGTAGGTTCACCAATTGTTGCTCGTGTCATGATAGAAAATGATTCTGTCTTTGGCGGTGAGGAAAACGGTGGTTTGATCTTTCCTGAACTCCAATACTGTAGGGATTCAGCAATGTCTATTGCAAAAATACTTGAGATAATGGCAAAGGAGGAAAAAAAACTATCAGAGGTAGTTGAAGAAATACCAAAATATGAGGTTTTCAAATTGAAAATGCCATGTCCCCATGATAAAAAAGAAATTGTTATGAGAACTCTAGCGGAAGAAACAAAAAAAGATAAAAATGTAAAAAATGTAGATGAAACAGATGGAGTTAAACTCTATCTTGAAGATGGTTGGGTTCTTATGAGACCATCTGGTACAGAACCAATATTCAGAGTTTATTCAGAATCAAAAGATAAAGCCAAAGCAGAAGAACTTGCTTTAACCTATAAAAAATTAGCTGAGAGCATTATAAAAAGTAAATAGTTAGATTTCTGACTTAAGCATCGGTGCGAGTTCTATTCCTTTTTTAGATGACATGCTTAGTACAAATCTTGATCGCCCATGAGGTGTACCTCGCATCTTTATAACCTGTAGAGTTCTAATCAGATCTCCTTTTCTTTCTATATCTCCTAAAAATATGATACCATCGGCAATGAATTCTTCAATTTCATATTGTGAATATTGAAATATCTTTGGTGGAATCTCTGAAGTTAGAAATGTTGTACAATTCAATGCTGTAAGAGATGCTCCTAGCTTAAATAAAAAATCCCTTATTGCTTCTCTAGTTTGAATTCTATAACATAAGGATGTTATTGAATCAATAATCAAACGTTTAGCGTCAAGCTCTTTTGTTATATCACGAATTACTTCAAATAAGATATTAATTTCTTCAAAATTGTACTGTTCAGAGTTCAAGCCAAGACGATCACTTATGCTCCATAAGTCTATTACACTAAGATCACCAGATTTTATAAGATTTTCATCAAAGAAATCGTATACACCTTGATATCTCTTTAATTTAGGAACAGTTTCTGTTGCTGTAAAAAATACTCCTCGTTCTCCTTGTTCTATTCCATTTGATAAGAATTGCATACTTAAAGTAGTCTTTCCTACTCCACTACCTCCAGATATTAGAACAGTGCTCCCACTTGGTATTCCTCCATTAAGTTCAGAATCAAGAGTTTCAATTCCTGTTATACATCTGGTTTGCTTTACCATCCTTGTCTCCTTTCCACCCAGAACATGAAATGTATTTACAATATTAAATCATTTTTGTTTATTATGTATTGATTAAAAGAAAAAAAAGTACTATTTTATTTTAAAATACTTTTTTACCTGAATTCTCTCTTAACATATTGAGAAGTCTTTCAAGCATTGGGAAACGTTCTAAGAACCATAGGAACAAGGAGTTAAATGCTGCTCTGTTTCTTGGTATTATGACGTCAAATGTACTCTCACCGCTTTTAGCTCCTTTTTCATCTTCAGCTGTTGCTGTTATAGTATATGTTCCTTGTTCTTCATAGGTATGACATTCTTCAACTGGTGTGCAGGCTAGATAATACTCTGTTTCTTCTGAGTTTCCATCTCCCCACTCTATAATATATTTAACATCATTGTCATTAGGATCATCAGAATGAAATGTCCAGCATAAATCAACACCTGCTGGTCCCTCTGTTGGACCATCAATTACTGGTACTGTTGGCGGTTCATTTGGTTCTTCTTCAGTTGTAAAACTCCAAATTGGTCCAGTAGCAAATTCACCCTGACTATCCTCTGAGACTATCTGCCAATAATAGGTTGTTAATAAATCCATAGTTCCTGGATTATAAGCTTCTTCAGATAAATCTTCAGCAACAAGTGGAGGTGGACTAATTTTACCAAAATACACATCATAGGTTACAGTATCTCCATAATTAGGGTCTCCGCCATCCCAACTCAGATCAGAGTTAACATCTACATTTGTTGCTCCATCTGATGGATTAGGATTACTTGGGGTATATGGTGCACTATTAACTAACGGTATCCAATCTCCACCATTGCGTATTTTTCCAGAATTGTTGTATGGTAGCTCTGTGTCTCCTAGTCCATCCCCATCTGTATCGATACCTGTATAATCATTCCAATAATTTCCTCCCAGATACGGCCCACCGATAATGTTAGTACCATATGTTTTGCTTATATTCCATGTATTGTTTCCAACATCATTTACGTTATTGGTATTGTTGAAATAGTTATTGTAAATAGTGTTGTTACTGGAAAAGAAGAGAGTTAAACCATACTCGTTGTTCGAGTTGATATTGTTGTAAGTTATTATGTTATTATTACTGGATGGACCAAG
>CAZHIY010000156.1:4171-5783 GCA_964533085.1 uncultured Thermoplasmatales archaeon
ATATACTATTATCAGTGATGGTATTATTACAAGCTGTATCAAGATAAACTCCAAACTTGTTATTTGAAATGTTGTTATCTGTGATAGTGATTCGTGATGAATAAATATATATGCCATATACATTGATAGAACTAATAATGCTATCAGAGATAATGCTGTTATTGGTGTTCCATACTTCGATACCAACATGAGTATTTGATATCTCCTGGTTAATCACATTAATATTCTTACAGTTAATTAATATAATCTGCCCTGCATCAAAATCTAATGTTATATCAGATTTATCCTCTAAAAAGACCAGAGGTTTCCCATTAACAGTGTTATTAGTAACAGTGTTTTGATATGACTCTCGAACTAATAGACCATCATTATAAAAAATATTCCACGTGATAGTATTGCTGTTGTAAGAATGAAGATATAGTCCAAGGTAATTATTTGAGATGTTGTTATTTGTGACAGTATTGCCAGGAGATTGTAGATATATGCCATATTGGCTGTTTGATGTGATATTGTTTTCTGTTATGGTATTGTTTCTGTTCGTGTAACTGTGTTGGTATATTCCATTAACATTATTTGATATTGTGTTATCTTTGATGATGTTGTTATTGCTGTAAATATACATGTAAATACCATCATCGTTGTTTGATATGTTGTTATCCAAGATGGTGCTATTGCTTTGTTCATAGTCTCCACTATAGAGATATATACCCCTCTTGTTATATGAGATGTTGTTATCTTTTACTAAAACATTGGAACGATCAAGATGTATACCCATATCATTATTATTTGAGATGAAATTGTTGGAAATTTTAATATTTTTACTGTACTCACGGACGTTTATACCAATATAATTGTTTGATATATTGTTATCTGTGATGGTGTTGTATTTAGAATTATAGAGATATACACCATTACCGTTCGAGATTATTTTGTTAGAAGATATAGTATTGTATTTACTATAAGACTTAATATCTATTCCTTTGTTATTATTATTACGGATGATGTTTTCTGTGACAGTATTATATGAAGCTTTGAGGTTTACACCCCAGTAATATTTCCAGATTATGTTATTAGTGATGTTGTTATACTTCGAATTAATATCAATTCCAGTGCTAGTCCCATTTTTAACTGTAAATCCACTGAAATTTACCCAATCAGCAATAATATTGACAATACGATAAATACCAGTACCATCAATAATAGTCGTATTTCTATCTTCACCAATGAGATTAATTGATTTATCAATTTTTATACTCTCATAATAAGTCCCGTTATAAACAAGCACAGTGTCTCCATAACTTGCGTTGTCTATTGCATCCTGAATCTTACTATAATTACCAGGACCACCACCAACATATAGTATATTCCTATCATAAGATACTACATTGTTTGTCTTTTCTACTTTGATACCCGTAGATGTATTTATACTGATACCAATAAACAATAATAAAACTACTACTGCAAGGATTTTTCTTTTCATAATTTACCTCCCTCTAATAAAAATAATCCATTAGTGGATATTTAAAAGTTACTTTGTTGTAAAGTAAATAGACATCGGGTATTTGTTTAGCTTAGGATATGCCCCAGGAGAGTAAAATCACTTTTAAAATCA
>CAZHIY010000157.1:0-5722 GCA_964533085.1 uncultured Thermoplasmatales archaeon
AGTTAAGATACTAGCAATTTCACCAAATGACTCTCTACCAATAATTACAATACCCGTGCTTAACTTGATATTCCAATCTATATTTCTTGCTTCCCCATCACCTATATTGTTTATATCTGCAGAAATCCTAAATAAACCTCCAGAAATATTATCTATTTGAAGTTTTGGTTCATTGATATGAATTGAAAAACCTCCTGAAAATATACTTTCTGCTCCATATTCATCTTTTGCTTTAACCTTTATTGTATAATTTCCCCCCTCTGGCCAAATATAATTTGCATTTGCAATTTCATAAGATTGAAATGGTCCTACCCATCCACTATTATTTTTATTACCCCACTCAAACCAATAATACAAATCGTCTTCATCAGGATCAAAAGTAGATGTCACGTATACAAGTTCTTCTCCTGCATCTCCCTCAGTTGGCCCAAATGGTATTGCAGGTACAAAAGGAATATGATTTAACTTTGTAGTAAAATTCCAGATTATACTTTCATTTGAAGAACCTCGACTATCATTAGAAACAATAAACCAATAATAGGTTGTCAGAAATTCAAGAAGACCTGGATCAAAAAAAGTTTCAGATACATTTGATGCAACAAGAGGAGGAGGATTTGTAGTTCCTAAATAAACATCATAAAATAGATCATCTCCATCTGGATCAGTACAATTCCAACTTAGATCAATATCGGCTCTTACATCTATTGCACCACTCTCAGGATAAGGATTAATTGGTCTATTTGGTGGATTATTTGGAACATATGCTATTACTGTTTCATCAACATATCCATTGCTATAATTATATACAACTAGAGCTACCTGAATGTTATTTGCTTTTAAATCACCAAAATCATCACCATGAGCATCTTCATGCTCATTACCGTCCCATATTATATACTCTGTATAAATATTACCAGCATCTACTGAGATGTTCTTATCAAAAGCAAAATCTAAAAAGCCAAATTTAAAAGGATCACCTAGAGAAGTTTTATATCTAGAAACAATCTCTGTAATGAATGCTCTAATGTAACCATTATACTGGAATTCTTCGTTGTTTTCAATTGTGATAGTAATGTTTAATGTTGCGTTTCCAACCAAAATCGCTGTTATATTGGCTGTAATATTTGCTACTGTTCTATTACCACAAGAATCTAATGCACCAGGTAATTGTTCAATATGATCCCCTGCAATTCTTTCAAAATCCCCATCAATAATTGTTGTCGGAAAGGTTCCAACAGTGTAATTCAAGGCCCAATATACGGCATCATAATTTAACACATTACCTTCTTCATCATAACCAATCATTGAAACATATTCAAAATCATATAATCCGGAAATATAAGTGTTATAAATGTTCTGGGTCCAATTATGGCAGGGGCCACATGCCTGGGTAGCTGCTACTCCAGCAAAGACAGTATGTGTATAATTTTGATTATCAGATTTTGTCAATAATAAATCAACAGGATTTATCTGAAAATTTGATGCTCCTGAAAAAGAAGCAAATAATAATACGCATATCAATAGAGTTACTATTTGTTTTCTAATATAAATCACTCTCCCATTTATTTTATTATACATATTAAAATAAAGAACACATAAATATAAATGTTTTGGTAAAACAACTTATATGTTTATCAATTTGTTTTAGTCGAAACAGTATTAAACGATATATTTATACAATCAAAATGTGTTTAATCTACCAAGAGGAACAAGAGATTTTACTTCAAAAGAAATGCAAAAACGTAGATACATTGAAGAAATTATGAGATCTACTTTTAAATCGTTTGGTTACCAAGAGATTCAAACCCCAACTTTTGAAACCCTTGAGCTTTTTAAGGTAAAATCTGGTCAAGAAATAATCGAAGAATTATATTTTTTTAAGGATAAAGGTAATAGAGATCTAGCATTAAGGCCAGAATTAACTGCTCCAGTGATTCGTTTTTACGTTGAAAGACTTCAAATGGAGCCAAAACCACTTAAGTTATTTTACTTTGGTAATTGTTATAGATATGATAGACCACAGAAAGGAAGATACCGTGAGTTTAGCCAGGCAGGATGCGAAATAATCGGAACAGATTCTCCTGAAGCATATGCTGAACTTATCACTCTAGCTTATAAAATATTAAAAAATTCAGGCGTTAAAAATCTTAAATTAAATATTGGTAATCTAACTATTTTATCATCAATATTCAACCAACTAAAATTAACAAAAGAACAACAAAAATATCTAATTCCCCTTATTGATAAGTCTATGTTTGAAGATGTTTTTGACGCTTTGAGAGATTTTGGTATTGTAAGTCAAGATGCAAAAAATCTAATAGAGTTACTGAAAACAGCAGATATTAAAATTATTAATAATTTTATAAAAAATGATTTAGCAAAAAAAGAACTTGAAAAACTCGAAAAAATACTTACATTATTAGAAAAAGCATTTGGAATTAAACATTTTCAAATACAAATGAATATTGTTCGAGGTCTAGATTACTATAAGGGACTTGTGTTTGAGATTGAAGCACCAATTCTTGGTGCTGAAAAACAACTTTGTGGTGGCGGGGCATATGATCTAATTCCTTTATTTGGTGGGAAAGACGCCCCATCTGCTGGTTTTGCAATCGGATTTGACCGTACAATAGTTGCCTTAGAATCTGAAAATTTTAAGTTTCCCATAACAAAAATGGATGTTTATGTTATACCACTGGCTGAAGATATTATTGAAAAAGCAATTAATATTGTTCAAACTTTAAGAGATCAAGGCTTTACTGTTGATTTAGATCTGTTAAGGCGAGGTCTAGGAAAATCTCTAAAATATGCAAGTTCGCTAAATGCAAAAAAAGCTATAATCATTGGTCCTAAAGAAATAGAAAAAGAATCAGTAACAATTAGAGATATGAACACCGGTGAACAAAAACTTATAGAAATAAAAAATATTATAAATTCAGTTCGCTAATCTTTTATCCTAATTCTTTTAGTTAAAAAGAAATATCGGAATTCTTTTAGGTGTCCTAGCAATGAATAAGAAAATAAAGAAATACGTACTTGATACATCAGCAATCCTCTCTGGAAAACCCATAGATCTCGGTGATGCAAAAATTGTTTCAACATATAGAGTCTCAGAGGAACTTAGTCCAGGGGGACGAGACTACCAAAATTTTCAATATCTAAAAGAGAAGGGATTAATTTTACTAACTCCAAATAAAGATTCAGTTGATGAAGTACAAAAAATTTCTAAAAAAACTGGAGATAAAAGTAGATTATCAAAAACAGATATTGAAGTCTTAGCTTTAGCTTTAGAACTAAAAAAACAAAATAACCATGAGATAATTATTCTAACTGATGATTATTCTATTCAAAACGTTGCTAATACATTAAATTTAAAATTTGAAGCAATCAACCAATTTGGAATAACAAAAAGGTTTAAATGGGATTGTCGATGTCGTGGATGCGGTAAAAAATTCAAAGATAGTATAAAGATATGCCCAATATGTGGAACTGAAACGAGGAATATTGTCTCTAACAAAAAAGTCATCAATAACTGTAGTGATAAAGAATGAGTTATAAGGACATTTTAGAAAAATTTAAACAAAATTTTTTAAAATTTTGGCGTAGTGATAATAGTAAAATATCCTTAGTAAGAGATGTTGTTGTTGCCTTGATACTGGTTTTAATTATTTTAACAGCTCTATGGACTTATACCGGTCAGTGGTTTGGGGCACCGATGGTTGCAATTGAATCTGGGAGCATGCAGCATCAAAATGAACCTTTTGGAAGATATGGTACAATTAATGCAGGAGATATGGTTTTACTTGTCAAGGTAAACTATCGAAGTGATATTGTTACACAAATCCAAAAAGATCCCAATAACTATTATTATGGAGACTTTGGAGATGTAATCGTATACCGTCCTTATGGTAATGAAAATAGGGATCAAATCATACATAGAGCGATGTGTTGGATAGATTACAATGAAGATGATAAAACCTTTACAGTAGAAGGATATAATCTTTACAATGTCACTTCAATTACAATTCCAGAACTAGGGCTTAATAATTATATGCCTAATCCTCCACATTCGGGATATATAACAAAAGGTGATAACCCAGTTACTAATGATCGAGCTGATCAATCACCTGGTGGAATCTGTGATCAACCAATAAAAGTAGAGTGGGTCTCAGGCAAAGCTCGATGTGAGCTCCCTTGGATTGGTACATTAAATCTTGTATTTAACGATATTACTAGTGGTAAAAATACACTTGGTAATGTACCTCAAGATTGTATCATAAGTTTGATTATACTAATAATAATTCTTATTTCAATTCCAATATCATTAGATCTATATGGTTATTATAAAGATAAGAAGAAAATAAAATCCTAATTTTTATACCAATCCGGGAAATAATCATAATCAATTGGATCTTCCGCTTTTGATTCCTTAAAACCTTTCAATCTTAAAAGACAGGAATCACATCTTCCACAAGCTTTTTCGCTTCCTTTATAACAAGACCATGTTTTATCAAATGGAACTTTTAGATTTAATCCCTTTTTAATAATCTCGGCTTTTGATTTATAGAGTAGTGGTGCATTGATTTTGATAGGTTCTCCTAGTATCCCCTTTTTTGTAGCAAGTTTTGCCATTTTTTGATACGCTTGAATATATTCTGGTCGACAATCTGGGTATCCTGAATAATCAGTGGATGTTACTCCAATAAATATTTCTTCTGCATCGATTGCTTCTCCATATGCTAAAGCAACTGATAAAAAGACTGTATTTCTTGCTGGGACATAAGTAGATGGAATATTTTTTCCGATATCATTCAAACTTCGATTCTTTTCGAGATCAATTTTTTTGTCTGTTAGTGATGAACCACCAAATTTGCTAAAATCAATATTTAGAACAATATGTTCTTCTACTTCAATTAATTGAGCGATTTTTTTTGCAGAAATGATTTCTTTTTTATGTTGCTGACCATAATTGATAGTTAGTGCATATATTGAATAGTTTTCATTTTTTGCTAAATAAGCAGAAACGCATGAATCAATACCCCCAGAAATGAGACAAACCGCTTTCTTTTTCATAAAAACCATTATTTATTAAAAATTTTAGAAATTCTTGCACCTTGACCAAATCCCTCATCTACACCAATCTCAATACCATCAACATTATTTGGTAGAGATATCTTTTTGAGTATTTTATCAAGAATATAACTGGAAAGATTCTCAGCTGATGTCGAACTGATTGGTAAAAAAATACAATCACTCAATGGGAAAATATAGTTATTTTCAAGGGATTTAATTTTTACAGTCTTTTTTTCTTTCACAATTTTTATTGACTTACTTTTTTCAGGAATTAACACTTTATGGTCGAGTTCACAAGTGATGTCTCTAAGTATGCTTTTCAATAATGAGAAATCTAAAATTATCCCATTTTTATCTAGTTCACCGCTAATCTTAATATGAACAGCATATGTATGGCCATGAAGACGACCACATTTTTCATATTCAGGTATTATATGAGCTGAAGAAAACCGTATATTTGATTTCCAACCGTCAACTTCAATATAAATGCTCATTAGTATCACTTATTCTTTTTCTTCTTATAATCTTTTATTGCTTTACGTATTGCATCTGCTGCAAGATTAGAACAATGCATTTTATAGGATGGCAGTCCTCCAAGTTCTTCAGCAACATCATTTCTAGTTAGTTTCAATGCTTCATCAAGTGTTTT
>CAZHIY010000158.1:0-5674 GCA_964533085.1 uncultured Thermoplasmatales archaeon
TTATCCTATTAAAAAGACTTTAGGTGAAAAAATAGGAATTAAGAAAAAAATAATTATTATTTTCTGTCGAAAGCTTTATAAATATGCTGATTGTTGATAGTGGAACCAAAAACTATGATAATTACAGGGAGGAATAGTTTATGGCAGAAAAGGAAATAAATCCTGACGAAAACATAATATATGTTGGAAACAAACCACCAATGAGCTATGTACTAGCCGTAGTCACACAGTTTAATAGTGGCTCTGATGAAGTAATAATAAAAGCAAGAGGCAGAGCTATTAGTAGAGCAGTTGACGCTGCAGAGATAACAAGAAACAGATTTGTAGAAAAAGCAAAAATAAAAGAAATAAAAATTGGAACAGAAAGCATAACAAACGAAGAAGGTAGAAATTCCAACGTATCTTCAATAGAAATACGCTTGTCAACAAAAAAATAGATGTATAACTCAATGAACTAAAAGGGAGGAAAAGTTATGGCAGAAAAAGAAGTGGACTCAAATGAGAACACAATATATGTTGGAAACAAACCACCGATGAGCTATGTTCTCGCTGTTGTAACACAATTCAATAGCGGATCTGATGAAGTAATAATAAAGGCTCGAGGTAGGGCAATAAGCAGAGCGGTAGATACAGCAGAAATCTCAAGAAACAAATTTGTGCAAAACGCAAAAATAAAAGAAATAAAAATTGGAACAGAAAGCATAACAAACGAAGAAGGTAGAAATTCCAACGTATCTTCAATAGAAATATCTTTGACAACAAAGAAATAAGTAAAGCATTCAAGCAAAATAAGCAAAGCAACTTAGTATACAAAACCTTGATAATTGAGGTTTTAGGTTAGTTGCAACTCTTTCCTTATTTTTATTCATTTTTATTAATAATCATTTTAAAATTTTTATATTTAAAAAATTCTAATAATGGTAAAGAATTTAAATTACGTATTATATTATCCTTGCCGGTTGAAAGGGATGGTAAATTATATTATTATAACTGGCGGGGTCATTTCTGGTTTAGGAAAAGGAATTACTACCGCTTCTATTGGGAAAATTCTCCAACTTCATGGATATAAAGTTACAGCTATGAAAATCGATCCATATATGAATTGTGATGCAGGAACTCTTAGACCGACCGAACATGGAGAGGTATGGGTCACAGAAGACGGTGGAGAGATAGATCAAGACCTAGGCCATTATGAACGCTTTTTAGATATTAATATTCCTAAGTCCCATAATATAACAACTGGTCAAGTTTATGGTAAAGTTATTGAAAAAGAAAGAAAAGGAAAATATCTTGGTAAAACTGTTCAACCCATTCCTCATGTAACAGATGAGATTAAGAATAGAATCAGAAGACCATCAAGTGAAAATTCTTGGGATTTTGTAATGGTTGAAATCGGTGGAACTGTTGGAGATTATGAGAATGTTTTGTTTCTTGAAGCCGTTCGTCAAATGAAGCTAGAGGGCGATAGAGTAATTTATCTACATGTGACTTATGTTCCCGTCCTTGACACTCTTGGTGAAGCAAAAACCAAACCTACTCAGCATTCTGTAAAACTTCTAAGGGAGATAGGAATTCAACCTGATTTTATTATCACTCGTTCGGAAGAACCTTTAGATAATGTCCGTCGGGAAAAAATAGCTATGTTTTGTAATGTTCATGAGGAGGATGTTATCTCTGACTCAAATATTGATAATGTTTATGCAGTAACCCTGCTCTTTGAAAAACAAGACCTTTGTAGAAAGATTCTTAAAAAATTGAATATTAGAAAGAGTCATAATGGCTTGGAGAGTTGGGAAAAATTCATTAAAAAGATCAGAACTCTTAAAAATCCTGTAAAAATTGGAATTGTAGGTAAATATTTTGATATTGGCACTTCTCAACTATCTGATTCTTACATATCTGTTATTGAAGCGGTGAAACATGCTTCATGGAATAATAATCTTAAACCTGATATCAGGTGGATTGATTCAAAGATTTTTGAAAAAAATCCAAAGAAACTATCTACACTTGATCAGCTAGACGGAATTATTGTTCCAGGAGGTTTTGGATTATCTGGTATTCAAGGTAAAATCGATACAATTCGTTATTCAAGAGAGCATGGAATTCCATATCTTGGCTTGTGTCTAGGTATGCAGCTCGCTGTTGTTGAGTATGCTCAAAATATATGTGGTATTGAAAACTCTCATTCTACAGAAGTTAATAAAAAAACACCTCATCCCGTAATTGATTTCATCCCAGATCAGGTTAAGATCGTTCAGGAATCTAGGTATGGTGCAACAATGAGACTGGGTGCGTACCCAGCAATTCTTAGGAAAGGATCGATTGTCCATAAACTGTATGGGGAAAACAAGGTTTATGAGAGACATAGGCATAGATATGAGGTTAATCCTGAATATGTTGAAAAACTAGAAAAAAGTGGACTTATCTTTTCAGGTCGCTCGCCTGATGGCATTTTAATGGAGTTCATGGAGATACCAGGCCATCCTTATTTTGTTGCAACCCAGGCTCATCCTGAGTTTAAATCAAGACCTTTAAAACCAGCTCCTTTGTTTGATGGATTGATCAAGGCTGCAAAGAAAAAGAAATAGCTGAAAATTTCATCTTTGTAAAATTATATTTCAATAATTGGAAATGTTTTTAAGCAACTACTTAATTAAAAACATTGAGGAGAGAAAAGGGATGGAAAGATACTGGGTGATGGATTACAGATTCTTTCTTATTAGCCTTAGCATTATTGGACTTCTATTAGTGCTATGGTTCTTACAATAAGAGGAATATAAAATTAAAAAACCAGATTATTTTTTTAATTTTAAAAATTTATCAATTGCACGTGCTGATCTTTTTCCAGCACCCATCGCTAGAATTACTGTTGCTGCGCCAGTTGCAATATCTCCACCTGCAAATATTTCGGGAATATTTGTTCGTCCGTCTTCATCAGTTTCAATGTTTCCCCATTTACCAATTTTCAATCCTTTAACAGTCTTTGGAACTAGTGGATTTGGGCTTTGACCAATTGCTACAAGTGCTGTATCAATCTTAATTTTAAAATTAGATCCTTTTTTTGGAATAGGTCTTCTTCTTCCAGAGTCGTCTGGCTCTCCAAGTTTCATTTTTATACATTCTACTTCCTTTAATATTCCTTTATCATCGCCAGTAAACTTGACAGGATTTGTAAGAAGATGAAATATGACTCCTTCCTCTTTTGCATGCTCTATTTCCTCATCTCTTGCAGGCATTTCTAATTCTGACCTTCGATAGATAATGTAGGATTTTTCAGCACCTAACCTAAGTGAGGTTCTTGCACAATCCATTGCAACATTTCCTGCACCAAATGTTGCTACAACCTTTCCAATTTTAACAGGTGTATCATAATTTGGGAAATCATATGCCCTCATCATATTAACACGTGTAAGAAACTCATTTGCCGAATATACACCATCCAAATTTTCACCAGGAATCCTCAGCCAACTTGGAAGTCCTGCACCAGTACCAATAAACACAGCATCAAAATCCTGCATGAGCTCATCAACAGTAATTGTTTTTCCTACTACCATATCATATCTTATTTCGACACCAAGTTTTTTAATATAGTCAACCTCAGCTTTCACAATCTCTTTTGGCAGACGAAACTCAGGGATACCATACATAAGAACGCCGCCAGGATCATGAAGCGCCTCAAAAACAGAGACACTATGTCCCATCTTAGCAAGGTCACCTGCACAAGTAAGACCAGCGGGACCTGCTCCAACAACTGCAACTTTTTTACCTGTTGGCTTTGCTTTTTTAGGTACCTTTACTCCCTTTTTTCTTTCATAATCAGCTAGAAACCTTTCAAGTCTTCCAATACCAACAGGTTCACCAATCTTTTTAAGAGTACACTCACCCTCGCATTGACTCTCATAGGGGCATACTCTTCCACAAACTGCTGGAAGATTTGTTTTTGTTTTTAAAACCTCAACAGCCTTATCAAAATCACCCTCTGCAATATGCTTGATAAATTCAGGAATGTCTATCTCAACAGGACAACCATTTACACATGGTCTATTTTTACATTGCAGACAACGTTTTGCTTCTTCAATTGCAGTCTTTTCATCATAACCATATGGAACTTCATTGAAATTTTTAATTCGCTCTTTTGGCGCTTGTTCAGCCATTTTGTATTTTGTCTTTCTTACAGCCATTTTAAGCACCCGCAAGCTTACATGATTCTTCTTCTTCGCAGACAAATCTACGATTACGTAGCATTAAATTGTCAAAATCAACCTTATGACCATCGAACTCAGGACCATCAACGCAGGCAAATTTGGTTTCATTCCCAACTGAAACCCTACAACCACCACACATCCCAGTTCCATCAACCATTATAGGATTCAAACTGACAAGAGTCTTAATCTTATAGGGGCGAGTGACATTTGCAACAACCTTCATCATAATTACTGGTCCGATAGCCATTACCATACCAATCTCTCGACCCTCGTCAATAAGTTTTTGTAATACATCACTAACAAAGCCTTTTTGTCCCTTAGAACCATCATCTGTTGTAATATATAATTCATCACTAAACTCCTCAACTTCCTTTTCAAGCATCAATAATTTTTCGTTTCTAGCACCAAGAATTGAAATAACATAATTTCCCATTTGTTTTAATTCTCTAACAATAGGATACAAAGGTGCTATACCAACACCCCCACCAATCATTACAACAGTTCCGTATTTCTCAATATCAGAAGGTTGACCCAAAGGCCCAACGAAATTTAGAATGAAATCTCCTACATTAAGGGTTCCAAGATGTTTTGTTGTTTTTCCAACCTCCATAAAAATAACTGTAACAGTGCCCTTCTTTCTATTATAATCAGCAATAGTTAGTGGAATACGTTCCCCTTTCTCATCAATTCTAAGAATTATAAATTGACCAGCCTTTGCTTTCTTTGCAACAAGGGGTGCTTTGATTTTCATTAATTTTACAGTTTCAGACATTACTTTTTTTTCTAGTATTTCATACATTTGAACACATCTTTAAGGGAGCTTTCTCAGATAACCTGTATTTGAGATTGTTTTTAAAAGTTATTGATATAAAAAAAAATTAATTATTTTGGTTTTAGAATTATTGCTCTACCATTTCTTCCATCTAATTTAATAATAAGAGGTTTTTTAAGTTTTATATGCTTAATATAATTAAGATGTCGCTCAGCTTTAGTTTGTTTTAGCCAATCCCAATCAAGCCAACTATCTTTTTTATTTAATGTTATATTAATATATCCAACTCCACGAGAAACAATATTTTGAAAGAAATGAGTACCTTGGGAAGGTTTAATATTATACTCTTCAAATGCTGTTTCAACCATAATTTTAACATTAGATATTTCACCCCAATTAACCGGAATTCCCAACCATCGGTCTTTTGTCCCCCATCTACCAGGTCCTATCAGGATATAAGGGGCCTCTTTTTGATTTTTATTAAATATCCCAATTTCTCTTGCTATTTCAACTGTTTTTGAAGAATCAAATGTTTCAGGAACAACATAAATGATATCTCTAACCTCATTGATTACCCCATTTCCAAGAGCTCTATCCGATTTTATTAAAATTTGTTTATCAGTAAAATCTTTTTCATCCCATTTAATCTGAGAAAGTTCCTGAGAAATAATAATAGGTCTGATTTGAATAATAGCGA
>CAZHIY010000159.1:0-5664 GCA_964533085.1 uncultured Thermoplasmatales archaeon
AAAATGAGGAGGTGTTAGTAGCAAATACTGTTTTATCTTTACACACACCATCTAAATATTTAAAGAGATCCTTTTTAACATCCATATCTTCAAAAATTGCTTCAATGATAAGGTCAGCATCTTTTACCTCTTCCTTATTAATAGTTCCCTTAATACGACTAAAAATTTTCTTTGCTTTTTCTTCAGTGAATATTTTTCGCTCAACCCCTTGGGAAAGAGTTTTTTTAATATTATTTAGTCCTTTTTTAATAAATCGATCTTCAACATCAACAATTACAACATCTATTCCTTCTTGAGCAATCTTCTGTGCAATACCACTCCCCATGTTACCTGCACCAATAATACCTATTTTTTGTATCTTCATGGTTCAACACCTTTTTCAAAATATTCAAAATTAATGTTAGTCGACTTTTACTTCTAAAACAATAGCTGCACCAGTATCACCAGCAGCGCAACCATCAAATAAACCATAACCTCCCCCTTTCTCCACTAATTCTTCAATTAGTTCCATTATTAATCTTGCACCTGTAGGCGCTTGAGGATGTCCATATATTAGAGAGGACCCATAATTGTTCATATCTTGCCAATCAAGGTCCATTTCTCTGCAAAAATATATGTCATTAACGGCAAAAGGATTATGTGTCTTAATGGCAGCAACATCCTTTATTGTTATACCTGCTTGCTTTAGTGCCATCTTTCCAGCTGGAATTATTGCCATTGCCATATAGCCTTTCTTAGCTCGACCCTCACCATAGGATAAAACTTGTATCTCAATTTTTTTATCTTTGCTCAATTGTTTAGCTTTATCTTTTGTCGTAACAATTATACCGCAGTTACCATCTGCAGGATGAGTCTGAGTTCCAAAAGTAACTGAACCATCAGGCATTACTGGTTTGAGTTTTTGAAGTCCTTCAAGTGTAGTCGAATATATTCCTTCATCTCCTTCTACGGTTGCTAAGATTTTCCGGCCTCTTCTGTCCTTAACCTCGATAGGAGTAATCATATATTTTTTTTGAAAATCTCTATTGTTTTTTAATGAATCCTGATATTGATGATACCGTAAAAGTGTAAGTTTATCCTGCTCATCCTTTCCAATACCTACTTCTTTTGCGACATTCTCAGCAGTTTCTACCATTGCATTTTTTGCATATGGATCTTTACCAAAATTATCCCAAACCCAGCTTTCTTTATCTTGTGTTGCTCCAGGTTTTTCTACATTTGGATAAACTAAAAGCGGACCATTTGAACACCGATCTGCATATACAACTAAAACGTTCTTACGTAATCCAGATTCTATACCTAAAGCAGCTAGTTCGACACCTCTAGCACCAGTAGCGCAAGCCTGTCCAATCATAGGACCTGTAATATGGTCAGCACCAATCATACCAGCAAGCCATGGTGTACCATAAAAGGCTGAGATTTGTGGTATACTAATACCAAAAATTAGCTCATCGAACTCTTTTGGATCGAATTTTTTCTCATTTAAAAATCTCTGCCCAATTTCAGCAGCAAATTTAATTGAATGAAGGTTTTGAAAATTACCTTGCCAAGCACAAAAGGGTGAGCTCCAATATCCTCCATATGGTATGTATGTATTTTTGAAAGCCATAATTTCTCCCCGCCCAGGTATGAAATTAATTATATAAATCTCTATCTCTGGATAGATCACGCATCTTCTCTTTTTTCAATTCTTACAAAGATTTTTCTTAAGCTCTTCATTCAACACCGGAATAATCTCATTATAATCTCCAACAATCCCACAATCTGCAATATCAAAAATTGGAGCCTCAGAATCTGTATTGATGGCTATAATAGTATCAGAACTCTTCATACCAACTTGATGTTGAATCTTACCAGAGATACCACATGCAATGTATAGCTTTGGTGATACTGTCTTCCCACTTTGACCTACTTGATCTGTACGTGGTCTCCAACCAGCGTCAACTGCAGCTCTTGATGCACCAACCACCCCATTAATTGTTTTAGCAAGATCTTCCAAAATTTTAAAATTATCAGTAGATCCAATACCTCTACCACCAGATATTATAATATCTGCCTCATCTAGGCTCTTTACACCTGATGTAGTAGTCTTAATAATTTCCTTTATTACAATTCTCATATCCTTTGGATTTATATCGACGGGTATAGGAACAATCTCTGCTTTTCGAGTAAAATCTGGTTTCTGAATCTTCATCACGTTTGGCCTAGTTGTAGCCATTTGAGGACGAGCATTTGGAGAAATAATATCAGCCATTATATTCCCACCAAAAGCTGGTCTAGATTGGAGCAGTAAGCCGTCTTTGATGGATAATCCAGTGCAATCTGCTGTAAGACCAACTTCTAAACTAGCAGCAACACGAGGAGCCAGATCCCTACCCAAATGAGTTGCTGGGAAAAGTACAATATTAGGTTTATATTTCAATATTAAACCAGTTAATATCCCTGTATGATTAATAGTGTTATATTCGCTGAGGTTATTATTCTCAGCAATATAGATTATATCAACTCCATATGCTGCAATTTCATCACAGAGATGTTTTGCTTTTTCTGCAAGAATCACTGCACCTACTCTCTCACCCAAAGTATCAGCGATTTCTCGAGCTTTGCTAGCTAGTTCTAAGCTTACTTTCTTTATCACTTTTTCCCGAATTTCTACAAAAATCCACACATTCTTATATTCCGAGAGATCTTTATCACTTAGTTTTGGTCTCTCAATTTGTATAGCATCAAAATTACAGACCTCCACACAAGATCCGCATAGTGTACAATTTGCTTCAATTTCAGCTTTCTTATCCATTATTTTAATTGCAGCAAATGGGCATGCTTTAACACATAGTCCGCAGCCCGTACATTTATCTAAAATAATCTCTATTCCCAACAACTTCACCTCTTTGCTAGGGCTTCGTTTTTACATAGAATCTTGGCTAATTTCTTTGCAGCTTCTTTTGGATCATCTGTTATAATTTCACATTCACCTCGTTTAGGTGGAGTATATGTTTTAATAACCTGAGTAAATGAGCCATCTAAACCAAATTTAGATTCATCACCTCCTAAGGTTTTTGCATCCCAAATGATAAAGGGCTTTTTCTTTGCCTTTAATATGCTACTCATAGGGGGATGATCTGGTTGAAATGATGTTGGTGGAAGAAGGGCTAATAGCACTGGTAATTTCACCTCAAGAATCTGATAGCCATCCTCCGTTTGTTTATTAATCATGAGTTTGTGTTTATTATCAATCTCAACTTTTTCTACATAGGTTACCTGAGGAATGCCAAGTTGTTGTGCAAGCTCAGGTCCTACCTGTGCAGTATCACCATCTATTGCCTGCTGTCCACAAAAAACTATATCAAAAGATCCAATCTTTTTAATAGCCAAGGAAAGAGTGTATGCTGTTGCCCAGGTATCAGACCCTGCAAATGCTTTGTCAGAAATTAGAATAGCCTCATCAGCTCCAAGAGCTAAACATCTCATTAATGCACTTCGTGCTTGTGGTGGGCCCATTGTAATAACTGAAACACTACAATCGCCAATCTGCTCTCTTATCCTTACGCATTCCTCAATTGCGAATTGATCATAAGGATTCAAAATACTGGGTACACCATCCCTAATCAATGTATGGGTTTTGGGATCAACTTTCACTTCTGTAGTATCAGGAACTTGCTTTATACAAGCAATCAGTTTCATTTCTATTCCTACACAGTTTTATCGATAAGCGAGAAACTCCTTTCCAAGTAATTCTCTAGCAATAATTAATTTCATTATTTCTGTAGAACCCTCGGCAAGGGTAAATGAACGTACACCACGCCAGGCTTTCTGATCTTCACATTCTTTTGTATATCCAAAAGCTCCCTGCCATTGCATAACATCATTGATGGCTTCAAACGCCCAAATTGAAGCAACAGATTTTGCCATCGCAATTGCCATACTAACTTCAAACCTTGAAGCTTTTCCCTGTATTTCTTGGTCATACGTCCAAAGAGCCTTATAAGCTAATTCACGAAGTGCTTGTATCCGAACATAGTTTTCAGCCAGTTTAAATTGAATACCTTCATATTTCCCTATTGATCTTCCAAAAGCTTTACGCTCTTTGATATATGCAATACCATTCTCAAGTGATTTGGATGCAGCACCAACACATACAAGGGCTATAAGTCCACGTGCAAGCTCATATCCCTCATGAACATAATAAAATCCTTTATTTTCCTCCCCAAGTAGATAATGCTTTGGAATCTCAACATTGTTTATGTCAAATCCTCCACATGAAATTGCTTCTCTACCGATATCTTCAACATAGGTAGGTGTAATACCTTTTGTACCTTTCAAAGGAAGGTAAAACAAACACATTCCTCTTGTACCTTTATCGGGCATCATTTTAGCAAGAGTAACATGTCCTCCACCATATTCCATTGCTTCAGCAACACCACTAATATACATCTTTTCCCCTTTTATAACGTATTTATCTCCTTTTTTACTAATCTTAGTTTTCATAGAACCTAAATCTGATCCAATATCTGATTCTGTTGTAGCAATACCAATGATTTGTTCACCTTTTATTGCTTTAGGCAATATCTCCTTTTTTGCCTCTTCAGTTCCATATTTATCAATAATATGACCCCATGAGGTTCCCACAAGATATAGGACAGGTATCGCACAGCTAGGATCTGCCCTGGCTAACTCTTCAGCTGCAATTCCGGCTGTTACTACATCTGTTCCTAATCCACCATATTCAGGATCTATTACCATGCCAAGAAGTTCAAATTTCGCTAATGATTTTATGATTTCCTCTGGCATTTTTCTTACGCCTACTAATTTCTCCGTTTTTGGGACAATTTCGCTTGCGCAAAACTCTTTTATACTCTCTCTAAAAAGTTCTTGTTCTTCCGAAAATCTATAATCTACCATCTTAGCCACCCACCATAATTTATAAGGTTATTGGGTATGATTGGTACGGTATAATAATTTTATTATAATCCTAACTCCAGTCAATATTTTCTAAAATGAATATATTATTTTTTAAAATGAAGAATTGTATATGTGACGTCCTCTCAGGCATAAATGCCTGAGCTTCCTAATTAGAGTGTTTTGTTGTCGTTGGAAAAACATCTAACATGGTTTGTTGGAATTGGTGTTCCCGGACATAGTGTATCACAGTTTCTGCATCAGCATCACCTATAGTTCTGTAGAATTTCCCTGGACTCCAGAAATGACCCTGTGAATATCTTTTTCTAAAGTTGGGTTTCTGTTTGAATAGTTCACGAGCACTTGCTCCTTTCAAAAGATGAAACGCTTGAGAGACACTCATGGTCGTGGGTAGTTCCACGACCATGTGAATGTGATCTGGCATCACACTCATTTCAGTAATTGTGATGTGATGCCTTTTTGCAATTTCATGCAAAATATTTTCGCAAAGTTTTTTATTCTCCTCTCGCCTAAACATATTGTACCTGTACTTGGGACACCATTCCAAATGGTACAGGTTCTGGCCAATGCTATGGCTACCGCTAATAAGATTCATAATTTTTTCACGTCCTGAGTAGGTACTCTATAGCACCCGCCTTTGGCGGGTGCGCCTACCCAGTACTAAAAAACAAGTATGCAGAAAAAAAGGTAGCGCGTTCATCACCCATACTAAAGTATGGGGATTTCTCGCTTACTAAATGTTAA
>CAZHIY010000160.1:0-5624 GCA_964533085.1 uncultured Thermoplasmatales archaeon
ATATTCCAAAACTCCGAGAGCTTTTGGAGGAGATTCTACCCAGGAACACTTCTTTTAACGACTTTGAGGTTGAGCATGATTTTCCTCATATTGGCAAACGAACAATGATCCTGAACGCCCGTCAGATATACGGAGAGGCAAACAAGACTGAAATGATCTTGCTTGCCATCGAAGACATCACAGAACACAAGCGGACGGAGGCACTGAGCACTTCTGAGATCCGGTATCGTCGGCTCTTTGAGTCGGCGAAAGACGGAATTATAATCCTCGATACCGAGACCGGGATGATTGTAGATGTGAATCCGTTCTTGATTGAGATGTTGGGTTACTCAAAAGAACAGTTCCTAAGAAAGGCAATCTGGGAAATAGAAATGCTCAGGGATATCGCCTACAACAAAGACAAATTCATGGAATTGCAACAACAGGAGTACATCCGCTACGAGGATTTGTCGCTGAAAACCGCCGATGGGCGGCGGATCGAGGTGGAGTTTGTCAGCAACGTCTATGTAGTGGACCACCAGAAGGTGATCCAGTGCAACATCCGGGACATCACCGAACGCAAGCAGATGGAACATAAACTTATTGAAGCTTATCAAAAAATCAAAACACATTCAAAGGAACTTGAGATGATCAACAAAAATCTGGATAGTTTTGCCTATTCAGTTTCTCATGATCTTCGTGCACCACTTCGGACTATAAGCGGTTTCGCCCAAGTGTTAATAGATACATGCGGAAATAAAGTTAACGAGGAGACGCGACATTATCTAGATCGAATTAGTGAAGGCGCTCGAAAAATGGGCCAATTAATCGATGACCTCCTAAGTTTCTCAAGATCCACAAGAGGTGAAATAAAATACGAACAGATAGATGTTGAAAATATCGTTAATGATATGATAAAGGCACATCGCGATATAATAGAACCAGATAGAGATATCAATTTTATTGTTAATCCATTAGGAAAAGTTGAAGCAGATAAAGGAATGCTAAAAGTTGTTTTTGCTAATCTTCTTCAAAATGCAATTAAATATACTATGGATCGTGAAAAGACTTGTATTGAGATTGGAAGTGAGCAGAAAAAGGATCATATTCAATTTTATGTTAAAGATAACGGTATAGGTTTTGATATGAAATTTAAGGATAAATTGTTCGAGGCTTTCCAGCGGCTCCATACAGATGAAAAATTTATAGGAACTGGAATAGGTCTTGCAACCGTGGAAAGGATAGTGTCCAAACATGGTGGAAATATATGGGCTGAAGGAGAGGTTGATAAAGGAGCAACATTCTATTTCACTCTGCCCTCCAAAACACATGTTAAAGATTGATAAATGATGTAAAATAGGTTGTAATGAAGGTAGTAATAATATGAAAAAAATAGATGAAAATTTATTAAGGAAGATTGGTGAGACTGGTACAAATAATGCGTCTAAGGCTTTATCCACAATGATTGGTAGAACCGTTGAGATATTCAATATTTCAGCAAAATTTATTGGAATAGAACAAATCCCTAAATTTTATGGACCTGAAGAAGTAGTAACTTCTGTTTATCTGCCTATAACCGGTGATATAAATGGTTGTTCCCTGTTCGTATTTGATAAAGATTCTGCTAGGGAATTAGGTGATTTATTGGTACAAAAAGCAGAAGAGACTGAACCATCGGCTGAGGTATATGATAGCGCTTTGAAAGAGATTGGTAATATTATGTTAGGCTCATTTCTCAATGCTACAGCCGATTTGTTAGACGTACAATTGGTCAAGGGTGTACCAACAATTAGCACCAATATGATGGGTGCGATAACGAATCAGATAATCAGTGAGTTTGAAATAACGACAAAACAGGTTTTGGCAATACAAATCGGATTTATCCTCAGGGCTGTAGAAGTTACAGCATATTTATTCAAACTATTTGAAACAGGCGAGGAGGGATCATCCTAAATATGTACTAAGTATGGAAAAGGCGTGATAAAATGATTGATATGGGAGTGGAGATAGCCCATTCAGAAATAGCAAGGAATCCTGACAATCTGACAGCTAGATGGGTAAGGTCCTGTGTTGTTACATTCTATAATCCAAAACTTAAGATTTGGGCATTATCACATGCTGTATTGCCCCATCATGAAAACCCAAAAGATAACAATCCATGTAGGTTTGTTAACACAGCTATAAATGATATGCTTCATAAAATGATTGCGTTAGGATGCACAAGGAAAAATAGAGAGGCAAAGATTATCGGTGGTGCAAACATGTTCTCAGGTGTTGAATCCAACATTGGGAAAGACAATGTTCTTAGTGCAAGAGAAAAATTGAAAAAAGAAAACATCAAGATCCCTGGGGAGACTATTTGGTACTGTTGTAAGGTCGATAGAATTCTCCACTGAAAATGGACTTGCAACCTTGGAAAGGATAGTATCCAAGCATGGTAGAAATATATGGGCTAAATGAGAGGTTGATAAGGGGGCGGAATTCTATTTCACTCTGCCTTCCGTAACGCATGTTAACGATTGATAAATGATATAAAATAGGTTGTAATAGGTGTGGTAATAATGGACAAAAAAGAGGTAGAAATATTGTTGGTAGAAGATAATGCTTGTGATGAAGAATTGACGATAATCGCATTAAAAAATAATAACATAAAAAATAAAATACAAGTAGCGAGAGATGGCGTAGAGGCCTTGGAATATCTTTTTGGTTCTACTGATAGTGAAACGCTTAGATGTGTTGGTCCAATGGTGGTTCTTCTTGATCTCAAGTTACCCCGGATAGATGGATTAGAGGTGCTTAGAAAAATAAAAACGAATCCAGAAGCAAAAAAGATACCTGTTATAGTATTGACTTCATCCAGCGAAGAGAAAGACATGGTAGACTCTTATCGCCTAGGTGTAAACAGCTACATCCGTAAACCTGTGGATTTTAACCAATTTACAGAAGCGGTGAATCAGATTGGGATGTATTGGTTGCTATTGAACAAGCAACATTCTCAGGAGTAAATCCTCGTTAAATCAAATTCAAAGATATGAATTGATTAAGAATAAAATTGAAGTATAAATCAAGGAAAGGAAGAATATGACTAAAATAATGATTGTAGATGATGACCCAGATCTTAGAGAGATGATGAATCTATTGCTACATAAGGAAGGATTTGAAACTGATATGGCAGAAGATGGATCAGAATTTCTTGAAAAACTCGACGAGTTTGGTCCTGATATTGTAATATTAGATGTGATGATGCCTGGGCTTACAATAAAGGAGATTCTTAAAAAAATTAAGGGGAAGAAGAGTAACCCGAAGATTATATTGTTGACTGTTGGACGTTTTTCTAAGCAGGAAGTACTGAAGATATATCACTCCGGGAACATCCTTGATTTTATTACAAAACCAATTAAATTTAATCAATTAATGAATACTATACATAAATATATCTTAGATACCATAATTCCATCTTAAATCTCTTTCAAAACTTTAGAATGATATGAGTTTATTCATAAAAGAATAAAATATTATTAATGGAATTTCTGGAAAGAATTGATCTCTCCCTTTTAATAAATGTTAAAGCATATATGCTTTTATCGAAAAGTAGATTTTGACTCAAAAGTCCTATTTTTGTTCTAAAAAACGTTTGTTCATAAATAGAAATAATTTAATCATAATTAAATTTTTAAATACGGTATTTTTTCTTAATATTTTCAAATTATTACTTTTTTATTGCAATTAACAACTCCTCAATTTCTACAAAATAAAAACCCTTTCTTCTTTTATCCATATTTATTTCCCCGTAATTATTTTTCTAAAAAATTGTATTTTGCCACCATTTTTTTTATAATAGTTGCTGGATATGTTTTTCCTTTAAATTCAAAAATATAGTTATTCAAATCATATAAAAATGTTCTAATTTCAGTTTGTAATTTTACTATAACATTTCTATTGCCACTATTTACTTCTATTGTTCGTTTGCCTAAGATAGCTATACTACCTTTTTCAATTTTTTCACCATATTTAAGCATAAAATTTGTGAGTATGTTTCTGAAATTATCTTTTGCTTTATCTGAAAAATCATAATATGATGGATAAATATCCGCACTTAAAGACTTAGTATCTCCATAGTTGCGAGTTTGAAGTAATATATACGCGCATTTAATTGGATGGATTTGTTCTATTATATGTGGCATTTAATTCACCTTTAACTCTGATTGATTAGTTATTTTCAGTTCATCTTGCGTTGTTTTCTCTTCACTTAATTCTTGTTCAAAAGTAGTATCTCTCTTTTTACCAAGTTTATCTCTATTATTTATATTCTTCTTCATCTCATCACCATTGACTTACTCATGTAATTCTTTTGTAATGATATATAAATGTTTTTTGTCAGATTTATATAATGGAAAAGTATCACTCCATTATTTCACAATTCCTTAGAGACTGCCGCATTAGGATTTTCTTTATAAATGTAAACTCCCCTCTTCTATTTTCTCTTTAAGAAAGTAACTGTCTAATACCCTTAAATCAAATATAAGTATGCCGTAAAAAGTAATCAATATAAATCTATAATTATAAAATTTCCTACAAAAGTTAAAAAATTAATCCAATTTTGGCATTTTGTAGGATTTTTTAATAATATGGTATTATATTGAATTATGAGTTTTTTCACTTTATATTTGGGGGGTAACTTGGCGAAAATAATGATTGTTGATGATGAACATGATTTTAGAGAAATGCTTGATCTTATGATGAAAAAAGAAGGGTTTGAAACAGAGACTGCAGAAGACGGTTTTGATTTTCTTGATAAAGTCGATAGTTATAACCCTGATTTGGTTACTTTGGATGTGATGATGCCAGGATTAACAACAGATGAGATACTTGAAAAACTTAAAGGTAAGAAAACCAATCCCGAGATAATATTGTTGACTGTTGTTCGGTATTCTGAAGATGAAAAAAAGCAGATAATAAGCAGAGGGAATGTCGTTGATTATATTACGAAACCGTTTGATTTGGATTTTCTTTTGGATGTTGTGAAGAAACACGTGCAGCAAGAGTCTGTAGTAAGAATAGAATAATTTTGAAAGAAATAAATCGTAGTTTTTTTACCTAATGAGCATTACATTTGTAGTTTTTTTGTAATTTTTATGTTTTGACTTTCTCACGAGTTAAATTTATATATAGTAAATGCTAAAGTATGACGTGATACACAACATCATGGTGATATTTAGATGAATAGGTTGGAGGTAAAATGAAAAAAACCATCCTGATAGTTGATGATGACCCTGATTTGAGGAGTTTAGTAAAGATGGCTTTGGAAGAAAATGGTTATAGTGTTACTACTGCTGTAGATGGTGATGAGTGCCTTGAATAATTGCATAGTTTAACGAAAAAACCGGATTTGATTTTGCTGGATATAATGATGCCAGGAACTCCTGTGAACGAAATAGTTCAGCGAATAAATAATACAAAAATTGCGTATCTGAGTATTGTGAAAACATCTGATGTGTATAGGAAGAGACTATTAGAACAATCTAATGTTGTCGATTATATTCCTAAATCCCTTGAATTAGATAAATTAATTGCAAGAATAAATTATATTTTAAGTGAAAGTAATATAGAAACTGATATATTTAAGATAGACAACAAAATAAACA
>CAZHIY010000161.1:0-5603 GCA_964533085.1 uncultured Thermoplasmatales archaeon
CAGCCCAACGTTTCTCATCCTTTAATTCAACATCTAACACTTTTTTCTTAAGGAACCAAGTGAAAATCAAAGCTGTTAGCAGTGCTGTAATCAGAAGACCATATGTTCCTAAAGTATCATCCATAAAATCAAGGATTCTTACACCTGAAATATTCAAACCAAATGATGTATAACTTAGAGCAGCTGGCAAACCAATAATTAAAAGAAGTATCGTAAGTATGATACTAGTCTTTTTTCTAGACATCTTTGTTACCCCCATGACTGCAGCTACGTTCACCTCAAGCATAGCTATCGCTGAAGTTAAAGCTGCAAAAAATAGCAAAAGGAAGAATGCAACAGAAAGAGCTTGCCCATAAGACATCAATCCAAAGGCTTTTGGCAAAGTCGAAAAAGCAAGTTCAGAACCCATAGCGGGCTCTAAACTAAAAGTAAAAACAATAGGGAAAATGGTTAAACCAGCAAGCATTGCAACCATTAGATCAGAAAAGGTAATAATCAACGATGAACGAGGAATATTGATATCCTTTTCCAAATAACTACCATAAGTGATAAGAGCCCCGAAACCTACCGATAGAGAGAAAAACGCCTGACCAAAAGCAGCACTCCAAATCACAGGATTACCCAGAACAGAGAAATCTGGAGTAAGAAAGAACCTTAATCCTTCACCAAAACCAGAAAGGGTAGTAGCAAAAATTGCCAAAGCTATAAGCAAAATAATAGCAAACGGAATAAGAATAGTTGATACCCTCTCAATCCCTTTCTTTATCCCAAAAGATACGACAAAACCTGTCACAACTGCAGTTATAATAAAATATATTATTGGCTCATATGAAGAAGTAAAATCGGAAAAACCAATACCAACTGTTGTAAATGAAGAAACAAGATAACCAAGTGTCCAACCGGTAACAACTAGATAATAACTTAAGATGAGAAAGACAACACAACATATTAACCAGCCAAAAAATTGAAAACGTTCTTTTACCTTTTTAAAAGCTGAAATCACATTCCCTCTAAAATGCCTTCCAATAACAAGTTCAAGAATCATTAGAGGAACAGCGAAAATAAAAACTGCTAGTAGATATGGTATTAGATAAGCTCCACCACCGTTTTGCCCAACCACTGCTGAAAAACGCCAAATATTTCCAATGCCAACAGCAGATCCGATCGCTGCAAGTAAAAAACCTGTTTTTGAAGACCATTTTTCCATAAGAACTCTCTCCCCAAATTAATATTTTAAAGATATTACTAAAAAAATGTTATATCTAATATATATATTAAAAGTTCGAAAATAGGAAAGTATATTAATACTCAACAGAGAAAATAACTAAAACATACAAATGGGTTCAATGCTCAACTTCTTATGCAGGTGTTCACTATAATAACAAAATGATATATTATAGGCTATCTTTTAATTCTTCGCTTAACAGCTAAAACCAATAATATTGCTATAAATAGAAGGATAATTTCATATCCAGGTATTCCCTCACTTTTCTTAACCTTAATCAATGCATAAGTAAAACTTGTATCACTTTCCCCATATTGATCAGTAACAGTTAATGTGACAGTATAATTTCCTGCTTTTTTGTAAACATGATAAGAAATAAACCCACTTTCATTATTTCCATCACCAAAATCCCATATAGGATTAATAGTATCTCCATTATCAAGATCATAACTTCCAGAGCCATCAAATATTATTGTTTTACCTTTAAGGCCTGAATAATATCCATTTGCAATCGCAACTGGTGGTCTGTTTGATTCACTTCTTATTACGACAGTTTTATTAACAGAATTACTTGAACCATCATTATCTATAGCTACTAAATTAATTGTGTATGTTCCCTCACTCTTAAACGAGTGAGTTGATGATATCTTATTTATTATGCTAGTATCAGGGGGAAAGGCCCACTTGTAAAAAATAATTTCCCCATCTGGATCATAACTAGCAGATGCATCAAATGTAATTGAATCATTAACTTGTGCATGTATTTCATCTCCAATAACAGTTTCGCTGGGTGCACTAATATCAACTATTGGTTTCTTATTGTCAAGTGGAGTATTTATTGTAGTAAATATCCAAATAGGTGATCTAACCCTTGAATAACCATCTTCTACTTCAGCATACCATACACCTATATAATCATAACCAAGTCCTTTATATGTATAAGTTGCAGTCTTTCCTTCAATTGTTGAAGAAAATGGAACAGATGCAGTCCCACCACTTTCTATATTATTATTCATTCCTATCAGATTATATGTGTCATTTAGAATATAATAAAAATAGACATCCATTCTATCTCTATAAGATGGCGGATCAGGGTCTGTTACTTCAACACTTAGTATCGGATTTCTATCAACACCACTTATTTCATTAGCAGGGGAAGGATTTGTTATTGTAGGTTGTTTATGATAAATTCCTAAAGGGTAATTATCAATAACACCATTTTTTCTATATTTATAAACATTGGGGACATTGGTAAAATCATATTCAACAGTGTTGTTTAAATTAGCTGGATCTGGACCATAAAAATCATCCCACCAATTACCTATATATCCATTGTCCCAGTTATTTTTACCTTCCTCCTTTGCATTCAAATCTATATTATCTATAAAACTATTATTGTAAATTATGTTGTCTTTACTTCCAGGTCTTGTATACAGACCAGTATTTAAAGAATCATTAATGTAATTGTCTCTAATTATGCAATTAGATCCACCAATACTTAAACCCATGCCATTTTTTATGATGAAATTTCTATGTACAGTGCAAAAATCACCACTTAAATCAATTCCGTTAATATTATTGCCTATTATTGTATTATTAAAAATCTCATTTTCATTTCCAGAAACAATAAGAGTGCCCGAATATTCATTAAATGCGATAGTATTGTTACCAATTAAAGTATTACTACATCCAGAGGCATATATACCATATGTGCTATTATCAATATAATTGTAAATAATATGATTACCGATAGATGTTGCAATTCTAATAGCTGGATCATTAGAACAATTCCATATACTATTTTGGTCTAATGTAATTAAATTCGAATTTCCAACATATATTCCTCTTGTATCATTGATAGTGTTATTTTTGATAACTGCACCATAAGAGCCATCTATCAGAATACCATAACCATTATAGCTATGGTTTATTAAACTATCAATAACTTTTACACCACTTGCTTCAGATGAAATATGAATAACAGCTTTTCGATGTGATGTTGTGGTATCATCCATTATAGACAATCTTTCAAGAGAAACAGAATCTGCTACTACATCGATTAAATAAGCCTTCTTCATTGAGCTGTTAATGAGAACATCTTCCAAGGATTCAGTTATAATTGTTATAGATTTATCAATGACTATATCACCAGTGTATTTTCCTGCAAGAACCTTTATAGTATCACCATCTTGAGCATTCTCAACTGCATCCTGAATTTTTTTGTAAGGATTATATATGGAACCATCTGCTTCAGCTGGATATCTTTGATCATCATCAACATAGATATCTTTTCCAGAAGCAACAGATTGTTCACTGTATAGGTTGAATACTAAAATACTTAGTATTAAAGATAGAGTAATAATACTAACAAGTGCTTTGGATTTATGCATTTTCCCATCTCCTCAGAAAAAAACAAATAACATAGCGGGATTTATAGTTTTCTCATAAACGATTTGATGATAGCATGAAAATCTGTGTTGGCGGAACTTTTAATAGTCTTCACAAAGGTCATAAGTTAATATTAAGAAAGGCCTTTGAAAATGCGGGAAAAGACGGTAAAGTTTTTATTGGACTTGTTTCAGGAGATTTGTTAAGAAACAAAGTAAAAACAAAACATTTGGATATTAGGAAAAGGGAATTAATAAAATATCTAAAACAAGAAGGATATAATATTCCTTCAGTAATCGTTCCAATAACAAATAAATATGGTCTAAGTTTAGATGAAGATTTTGATGCTATAGTCATATCTCCAGAAACAGAAAGAATTGCAATAGAAATCAACAAAAAGCGTGTTTTAAAAGGTAAAAGACCATTAAAAATCATAAAAGTACCTTTTGTTTTAGCGGAAGATGGAAAGCCAATTAGCTCAACAAGGATAAACAATAACGAAATTGACGAAAATGGGAATCTACTTTGAAGAGATTAATTTAATAAAGGGGATTTTATTACATCGCTAAAAAGGGTGATTATAAGTGACATATTTGATCTTTGAAGTAAAATCAGAAGAAAGTGGCAAGATAAATAAATTAGTCAAAGATGATCTAATCAGTAGACAAAGTATACTCACCAGGGATTCAACTTCTTTAAATTTAAAAGGAAATTTTTCTTATGTAAAGATTGAAGGTAGCACTGAAGGTCTTAAAAGGGCGAAAGAACTAGCAAGAGAACTTGAACTTAAAAAATTGGACGGAAAAAAAGCAAAGGATATCAATACAAAGATGCAAGAACAAGAGGATTCTGCTGCTTCTGGAATGGGTATGATTTTTGATTAAATCTTCCAAAATCTTTTCATTTCATTTTTAATCTCGTTTATTACATAATTAACATTTTCTTCTTCTGTTGTTTTATCTTTAAAGTCTACTTCTTTACCAATCATTTGTCCCAACTGAGAAACAAGACACTTACCAATCCAACTTAGATTATATCCGCCTTCTAATGTGCATACAATTTTTGGTTGAATTTTTTGAAATTTTGATATTATTTCACCATAAAAATGAGAGGTTAATCTTAATCCTCCTAAAGGATCTAAGTGATGAGAGTCATATCCTGAAGAAAAAATTATCAAATCAGGCTTGAATTGTTTTGCAATGGGTAGAAAAACTTCTTCTAATGTCTTTGAAATAGCATTATCTCCATTACCATAGGATACAGGAATATTTACAGTAAATCCTTCGCCTTTTCCAAATCCTATTTCATTTATATCACCTGTTCCAGGATAATGTGGTGATAGATGAAATGATTGATACATTACATCATTTCTATCATAAAAAATGTCTTGTGTACCATTTCCATGATGTACATCAAAATCAAAAATTAGTATTTTTTTTCCTTGTTTGGTAAGTTCATTTGCAGCTATTGCTGCATTATTGAAAAGACAGAATCCCATTGACCTATTTTTTGTCGCATGATGTCCTGGGGGCCTCACTAGTGCAAATGCATTATCCACTTTTCCTTTTATTACATTTGTACTTGCATTTAACAGTCCTCCTGCTGCAAGCCTTGCTGTTTCAAAATCAGATTTACAAACGTACGTGTCCATATCTACCCATGATTCGTATTCTGTACTCATCTCTTTTATTTGTTTAATCATTCTCTCAGAATGCACTTCATGTAAAAGGTTTTCAGGTAATATTTCAGGCTGGATAAACTCTATTTCATTATAAAATGGAGCTTTTTTAATATCTTTAATCATTACATTTAGTCTTTCAGCATTTTCTGGATGTCCTTTATTGTTGTGTTTACTAAACTCCTCTGAAAATACTATCTGTGTTGACATAAAAATCAATAACAGAAAATATTGCACTTACATATAAATCATAACATTTAATTTAAGTAGATGAACTATATTGATGCTTAAAATAAAAGAGTTATAAGTTGT
>CAZHIY010000162.1:0-5578 GCA_964533085.1 uncultured Thermoplasmatales archaeon
GCAGTGGAAAGAGTACTTTGATTTATGAATTAACAAAAGAGTATAGACGGCAAGGTCTTAAGATCGGAATAATTGCGATTGACCCAACAAGTCCTTTCAGCGGTGGTGCTTTGTTAGGTGATAGAATAAGGATGATGGATCTGGCAACTGATAATGGAGTTTTTATTAGAAGTATGGGGACCCGTGGAATGCTTGGAGGTCTTGCAAGTGCAGTTTATGATGCAGTAGAAATTTTAGATGCATCCGGAAAAGATATAGTATTAGTTGAAACTGTTGGAGTAGGACAAGCAGAGGTTGATATAATAAAGATTGCTGATACAACTCTTGTTGTACTTGTTCCAGGTCTTGGTGACTCTATTCAAACGATTAAAGCTGGCATAATGGAAATAGCTGACATCTATATAGTTAACAAGGCTGATAGGTCTGGTGTCGAGCAGGCTGTTGCTGAACTTCAATCTTTAATTGATATTGCTTGTAGTGGAAAAGATAGGAAAACACCTGTTCTTACAACAATAGCCAAACAAAATAAAGGAATTGTAGAACTTATAAAGGAAATCGAAAATCATAAAGATTACTTGAAAAAAACAAAAATGTTTGATTCAAAAAGAAGAAAGCGGTACGAAGCAGAGCTTATTGAAATTATAAGAAAAAGATTGATGAATTTTATATTTGATGAATCAACTTTTAAAGAAAAGGTTGAAACATTAATTGATCAGATTAGTAAAAAAGAGGTTGACCCTTATACGGCTGCTGATGAGATTTTAGGAAAGATATTAAAATAAAAAAATAAGGGTTTATTTACCCTTAAATTCAGGTTTTCTCTTCTCAAGAAATGCCTTCATTCCTTCTTTTTGATCCTCTGTTGAAAAACTAGACGAAAAATATGAGATCTCAAGAGCGCATGCAGTATTAATATCAATATCTGCACCTTTATTCACAAGTGATTTTATAAATGCAGTCTGAACTGTTGATTTACCAGCAATTTGTCCTGCAAGTTTTTGCGTTGTTTCCATAAGTTTATCATCATCTACAACCTTGTTTACAAGACCAATTTTGTATGCTTCTTCTGCGTCGATATTTCTACCGGTAAAAAGTAGTTCCTTTGCTTTCATTCTCCCAACAAGTCTGGGCAGTCTTTGTGTTCCTCCAAATCCTGGATGAACACCAAGATTTATTTCCGGTTGACCAATCTTTGCACTCTTTGCAGCGATGCAGATGTCACATGCCATTAAAACCTCACAACCTCCTCCAAGAGCATAACCATTAATAGCTGCAATAAATGGTAGTCGAGAGTTTTCGATTTTCATAAGCATGTTGTGTCCAAGCTCAGCAAACTTTTTTCCTTCTAATGGTGTCATCTCAGCCATCTGTTTAATGTCAGCACCTGCAATAAATGCCTTATTCCCTTCCCCAGTTAAAATTACAACCTTTACATTCTTATCTGCATCTAATTCCTCGACTGCGGTCGTAAGTTCAGAAATTGTATCTTTATTAAGAGCATTTAAAACCTGAGGTCTATTGATTTTAATTGTAGCAATACCATCTTTTTTTTCAATTTTTAAATTTTTAAAAACCATAATACCATCTCCTACTTGCTATAATCATAAAACCCTTTCCCTGTTTTTCTTCCTAGATTACCTGCCTGTACCATCTTTTTTAAAAGTGGACAAGGTCTATACTTTGAATCATTGAATCCCTCATATAAAACATTCATAATATCTAAACATACATCTAGACCAATAAGATCTGCAAGTTCAAGAGGTCCCATTGGATGGTTCATACCAAGTTTCATAACATTATCAATTGCTTCAGCAGTACCTGTTCCATCCATAAAACAAAAAACTGCCTCATTTATCATAGGAATTAAAACACGATTTGAAACAAATCCTGGGCCATCATTTACTTCAACTGGAATTTTACCCATTTTTTCTGCAAGTTCTTTAATGATTTTGGTTGTTTGATCATCTGTTCGAAGTCCTCTAATTACTTCGACAAGCTTCATAATTGGAACCGGATTCATAAAATGCATGCCAATGAAACTTTCAGGTCTGCCTGTAACAGATGCAAGATCAGTAATCGGAATGGTTGAAGTGTTTGATGCAAGAATTGTTTCTTTCTTGCAGATTTTATCAAGGTCTCTAAACAATTCTTTTTTAACTTTTACATTTTCAAATATTGCCTCAATAGCAAGATCTGCATCCTTTAGGTCATCAAGTTTGGTTGTACCCTTAATATAAGAAAGTATCTTTTTCTTTTCATCAGAACTCATTTTCCCCTTCTCAACACTTTTATCAAGAAAACGCTGAATTTTATTCAATCCATTTTGGACAAAATCATCTGTTATATCTCTTAAAACTACTTCAAAACCTGCTTTTGCTGCAACAAGAGCAATACCATGTCCCATTTGTCCAGCACCAATAACACCAATTTTCTTAACTACCATTATATTCCCCTTTCAATAACCATTGTTACAGCATTTCCTCCACCAAGACAAACAGTTGCTAAACCACGTTTTTTATTAAGATTTTTCATAGCATGCATTAAAGTAATAAGAATTCTAGACCCACTACAACCAATAGGATGACCTATTGCAACAGCTCCACCATGAACATTGAATTTTTTCTCAGGAATACCAATTTCTTTTAATACTGCAACTGAAGCAGATGAGAATGCTTCGTTATGTTCAAATAAGTCAATATCATCAACTGTAAGTTTCATCTTTTTCATTAAGGCTTTAATACCCGGAATTGGAGCCGCCATTACATAGGCAGGTTCAACACCACTAGTATTGTAACCTTTAATTGTTGCTAATGGTTCAATTCCTTCTTTTTTTGCTCTTTCTTCACTCATTACAACAACAGCAGAAGCACCATCAGTTATCTGAGAGGCGTTACCCGCAGTAACAACTCCATCTTTTTTGAAAAAAGGCGGAAGCTTGGCTAGTTTTTCTAAACTAGTATCACCCCTGATACCCTCATCTTTATCAAAGATAATAGGGTCTCCTTTCTTCTGCTTTATATCTACTGGAATTATTTCATCCTTAAACCATCCATTTTCTGTTGCTTTTGCTGCTTTTTGATGGCTACCAAGAGCAAACTTATCACAGTCTTCCCTTGTGATATTATGTTTTTCAGCTACATACTCACCAGTGTTACCCATATGAAAATCATTATAGACATCCCAAAGACCATCATGAACCATAGAATCAACAATCTTACCATCGAACAACCGATAACCAAAACGTGCTTTAGGTAATATATAGGGGCAATTAGTCATACTTTCCATACCACCAGCAATAATGATCTCAGCATCTCCTGATTTAATAGCTTGAGCTGCACACACAATTGCTTTCAATCCTGAGCCGCATACTTTATCGATATGAAATGCTCCAACTTCATAAGGAATACCTGCACCTATTGCTGCTTGCCTTGCGACATTTTGACCAAGACCTGCAGACACGACATTTCCCATTATAACTTCATCAACATCAGTTGATTTAACTCCTGCCTGTTTAATTGCTTCCTTAATTACGATACTGCTAAGCTGTGCTGCTGAAAAACTCTTTAATGCGCCAGCAAACCTTCCCTGAGCTGTCCTAACACCAGATACAATTACAACATCTTTCATATATTAAACCTCCTCCAAATATCAAATTTAGTCTGGCAATATGATTAATATTTAAAACATTTTCCAAAATTAATCTACATCAACTTTTAAGGAGCAAATATTTCCAAGATTAGCTTCTAACATGTCTCCTTTAATAATTTCATCAACACCTTCAGGTGTACCAGTCAATATCAAATCTCCACGTTCAAGTGTCATAACTTTTGATATAAATTCAATAATTTCTTCAATCGAAAAAATCATGAAACGTGTATTTGAATTCTGTTTTAATACACCATTTACTTTTAACGAAATATCAAGATTTTGGGGATTAGAAACATTTTCTTTTAATACAACATCACTAATGGGTGCAAAAGTATCAAAAGATTTTGCAATAGTCCAAGGCCATCCCTTTTTTTTAAACTCAGACTGAATATCTCTTGCAGTGATATCAAGAGCAACTAGATAACCCAAAACATAATCCATTGCATCTTTTTTTGATATATTTTTACATTTTTTCCCGATAACAATTCCTAATTCTACCTCATGATGTATACACTTAGACATTTTTGGAATCTTTATTTTATCTCCGTTAAATATCACAGAGCTTGCAGGTTTTAAAAATATTATAGGTTCTTTAGGAATTTCAGAATTCATTTCTTGCGCATGTTTTTTATACGATCTAGCTAAACAAATAAGTTTTCCAATTGCAATATCTCTTTTTACCCCATCTTTGAATATATAATTTATCATAAACCTTGCATCAGATATTTCAATTTAAAGATTTCATAATAAGATTTGAACTCGCTTTTACCGGTAAAAAATACCTCCCCCCTGTAAACCGAGTTGTTTCGGCTTGAAGGGAAGCTAGCAGTTTTTTGAAAATAAAAAGATGTTCCTTTATTCAGTCCAGATTATTTGATTTAATATTCAGCAAACCAGAAATCTGGAAAGTCTACATCTAATAGGAATCTAATAGAACCTTCCTCTTGAATTGTATTGATTAGAATACAAGCTCCTATAAAGGGCCAAATGTATAATGGATATTAGAAGAAGGGATGTAAATGGTATATGAAGAAGACGAATTTAAAGGAAATAAGCTGGTAGTGCTAAAAAGAGACGAAGAAGATAAATATCCATTTAGGTTTGGATATGGTAAAGCTTTGTTGATTTTGGAACACATTGATGATATCAAAAAGTTCGTCAAAGAGAACAAGCCAAAAGAGTAATCTTGTTTCCTTTTTTAATCTATAAAAATAATTTTATAACAGAGGATTATAACGAACAGAAAGGTAGTAGCGTCTTGGGCAGATGGAGTCTAATCTAGGAATAACTAATTGTCAACTACAGGAATCTAAAGTAATGTTATTAAAAATGGTAGAAAAATAAAAAAAAGAGAAAGAGAGTTTTGTTTATTCCTCAGAATTTACCCAGATGAAAGCAAAAGAAGCAAAACCGTTAATCGTTTGTGTAACTGGTTCAACATTATCTCCCCACACTTTTGCATTCAATTCAATATTTCCAAGATAAAGTAAATTAAGACAAATTGGACAATATGTTTTTTCACCAGGTTCGATTTTTCCACAGCCATATGCCCAGAAATCTTCCATTTTTAACAGTTCTCTTAATTTTGAGAATATTCCACCTGTAACCCAAAAGTCTACAGATATACCTGTAGCAGTTTCATCTCCTACATTTTCAATTTGTAATCCATGATAATATCTGACTATGAATTTTGTACTTTCAAAAGCATCTGATATATCAATTTCAAGTTCGGCTCCTGGATCAGCAGATATAGTAGTTGAGAAAGCGGGTATAAAAAACAGCATACAAACTAAAAACCCAATTAGTTTCTTTTTCATTTTATTCCTCCCTTGTTATAATTTACATCTGATATAGGATATTTAAATGTTACAATTAACGGCACCCCATCAATCTAGAGTTGGTTTATAAAGGACTATTTGATTTCTCCTAA
>CAZHIY010000163.1:0-811 GCA_964533085.1 uncultured Thermoplasmatales archaeon
GAGCTTGAGGATGCAATAATATCGTTTTTATTTGATGAACCAACACATATCGATCTACTAGCACAACCTGGAGAAGTGATTGAATTTGATTTTGGACCTAGATTTCCAGCAGCAACAACAACTGTAACACCAGCATTCACAACATTGTCTAATATTTGACATAAACTATCCTCAGGATTTCCTGGTATTTTAGTACCAAAACTTAACGAAACAATATCTACCTTATCAGAATAATCTCCATCATTATTTGGATCTAAAGACTTTATCATTGCATCATGATATGATGAAAAATTACCTTCCCCGTTACAATCTAGAATCTTGAATGAATAAAACTTTGCATCAGGTGCCACACCAACATATTGAAAGTAAGACTCTATACCTTTACCTACAGCAATACCTGTCACATGTGTACCATGACCGTTATCATCCATTGGGTCAGTATCATTATTCACAAAATCATAACTACCTTCAGAGATATAATTATCCCTTAGATCAATATGATTATAATCAACACCTGTATCTAGAAAAGCTATTGTTATTCCATGTCCGGTTAAAGTTTTTCCAAAGTCATCTTTAATTTCCCAAACATTATCAGCATTAATTAATGGTACAGATTCATCCAAGGTCGCATAGATTTTATAATTAGGAAAAATATCCTTAACATTAGGATGTTTTTTTATCTTAAGTAAAATTTCTTCTGAAATTCTCCCATATTTGGTTTCTTTAAAAGAAAATTACACAGAATTTGAATTGGATCTTGCGCTTAAATTAAAAAGCAAATATTCTAAACGTATATATGAAATGTTGTGGC
>CAZHIY010000163.1:821-5511 GCA_964533085.1 uncultured Thermoplasmatales archaeon
TCTTAAGTAAAATTTCTTCTGAAATTCTCTTAATATAAATGCCGTTAAATAAATCATAAAATTCTCTTGAAAATAGGCTATTTGAATCACTATCCACATCAAACATTTTTAAAATATCTTCTTTTGTATTTCTATGTATTGATACGAGTTTTTCTTTATAATCATGAATTTTTTTTGAAATAAAAGAATTATTTAATTTCTCAGTTAAATTTAAAAAAATATTTTTAGCTGTTAATTTTAGTCTATTTATGAAACTAAATACTGGTTCATCATTTAATTGTATAATATATTCTTCAATATTTGACTCGTTTTCTTTGATACTGCTTTTTATTTCATAATTAATAGTTTTAATAGCAACTGAGTTAATATTAAAAATAGAAGTGAAAAATAGAAATATAATTAATACAACAAATGATTTTTTAAATTTCATAATACCATTTTAATATATAAATGGTAATTAATTATTTATTAATCTTATTTATCAAATCTTGTCGTTTTTAATTCTCTTGACAATAAAACAACTCTAGAATCAGGTCTCTCCATTATATACTCATAACTTAAATTACTAGCAAGTGCTTTCCCAAAATTTTTAATACTAATATGTGAAGGCATATTTGATATAGTCATTCTTTTTCTAGAATAACCCACAAAAACGTAACCTTTAGTTTCAATGAATAAAGGTGATGCTTTCTTATCTAAAACAGTATATTCATTTAAATGATTAGGATTCATATTCCAACCATTAACAAGAGTATGACGTATTACAGTTCTTGTATCTAAAGAAGGCAATAATTCTAATGTTTGATTTATTTTTTCCCAGCCATTGGAGATTAATGGTGAGCATAGTTTTTTATAAACTTCTTTGTTCGGGGCAACAATTGAGATATATAGTTGTTTTGGTAAAGGATCAAGATTTTCTAAAACCTTAGGATTAGTCCCATTTGAAACTAAGAAAGTTGTAATTCCTTTTTTATGGCAAATCTCAAAAAATTCACCGAGTTTCGGATAAAGTGTTGGTTCTCCAGAGAGCGAGCACGCAAGCATATTTGGTTTATTTGCTTCATCCCATTTTTTTTTATCACATCGTTCGTCTCCTTTGAATCCTGTTATTAATTTTTTCTGAGTTTCAATGGATTTATCTAAAATATATTTTGGTTCATCGATTACCTTGAATTCTTTCTCAGTAAATCCTTGATGTCTCCAACAAAATAAGCACATATGGTTACATTGATTAATTGATGGTGTCATCTGTAAACAACGATGAGATTTTATTCCATAGAATGATTGTTTGTAACATTCTCGATTATATAACATACTTTGCCTCATCCAATGACAAAGTTTTACTCCAGAATGATTTCCAACAATTCCATAATGTTGTTTTTCAAGTATCTTATGAAATTCTTTTTTCATTTAATTACTAAATCGACGATATATTTATCTTTTATATTCATTATGCTTCTTTTCTATATTTTATTCCTATATCTTTGATTTTATATTTTAAGAAGTCAACATTATCTTTATTTTAAAAAAAAAGAAATTATATACTTAAAAAAGAAATTATTATAAATAAATAGATTATAATCATATGTGTTTATATAATAAAATATATATGCTTTTAAATTAAATACATATATGCAATATAAATAAAAGTCGGGGGAATTAAATGATACATATTAAAATTAATTTAAGGAATTATATTTCTGTTATAATTATTGTAATATTGTTAGCAACTTTTCTTTTGCCATTAGGTCTTGCCACCGATGTTTCACATATAACAGGGTTTGATAAAGGACCATCTTTTACATCGGTTATACCTTTGAAAAAGACAATCTTTGTAAATTTTGATTCTGAAAAATTAATTGATGACTATTCCTATCTCGCTGCGATTCCAACAGCTGTATTTAATTCTGAAGGTAATTTGTATTCATATCCACTTTTATTTTATCAAGATGAATACGAATATGAAGAGGATATGGAACGTAGTTTGAATGCTTATCAAGGTTTAGATTATTTTATGCAAGACTGGAGCGAGTTTTGTAATGACCGGTTTGATGAAGTTACCCTTATAAATGTTGATAAGGACAATGTTAATCATTGGGGGAATTCAAAAACATACACAACAATTAATTCAGATGATCCATTTGATATAGCAAATGAAATTGCCTTAAATGACTGGAGCTTTTCAAATAATGCAGTTATTGCAGTTATACAAGAAGAATATGAAAAACCAATAAATGTTACAAGTGGTGAAGTTAGTGGGACAATCCCAAAATATAAGATCGATCATAAAACGTTGAGATTAGAACGTCCAGTAATAGGAATTGGAGCTACATATGAAGATTTTGAGATAAAAGATGAAAATTACAAATATATAACTACAAAAATGTCTTGGAGGGATAAAGAAGATTATGATTTACAATTATATGATGATCAATTAGGTATGGTTCAAGTTGCAATGGGAAGCTATGGGGATCCTTATCCTTATTCCGAAGTTGCTGCATCTTTTATTCATAACTATGGAAAATGGGAAGTAAGTATTAGTGCTGTTCCAAAAAAGAGTATATCTGAAGATATGGGTGTTATGGAGTCAATGTATTATAGTTCTAAAATTGAAGATATAAACCCACTACCTCTATTAAAAACAAATAAAATGGATGTTGAAATTGACCTTTATCCAGGTGCTGAAGTAGAACTTATTGGTTCACCAATTGGATGTAGAGATGTAGATTTAACACTTAAATGGAAGGATCCTGGTGTTAATCTTGGTTTTACAGTACTTGACCCTATTGGCAATGAAATTTCTTGTAGTGTATCAGAAAGTGATCTTTTAGAAGGAAAAATATCTGGAGATCAGACTAAAGCAATGTTATCTTTGGATATGCTTGGTGAATGTAGAGAAGGAGAAAATTATAAAGTATGCGTATTTGCTTTAGAAGAAATTCAGACTCCCGTAGATTTTACTCTTGAATATACCTGGCATCAGAATTTTTCAAAAATGGAAGGAGATTGTCTTTCTTCTGCTTCAAATGGTGCTGTTTTAGCTAGTGCTCTTAATGCGCCTTTGTTATATTCTCAACCATCAGGTTTGACACAGGATACAAAAGATATTTTATTAAGACTTGGAGTGGAAGATATCTATATTGTTAATATTGGTGGATATCTGGATACTAATGGTAAAGAGAAGATAAAAGAGATTGGAAATATAAAAGGTAATTTTATTGAACCGAAGGAAGTATATGATGAAATACGAAATATTACAGGGCAGAATGATATAATTTTTTCAACAATTGATCCTTGGGATTACTGGTATGTAGATGAACGAGTACCCGCCGGAACATATCCTGGTGCTCTTCATATTGGTCCTGCTTCATTGATTGCAGCTCATCATGGTAGTCCAGTAATTCTTGTTGATATACATCCTAGACTTTCACAAGCAATTACATATCCAACAGATTTTTGGCGTAAACAGGCAATAGTAAGATTCAATGAACCTTCTTCAGGAGGAATGCTTCTATCTGGTAGACGTGCCTATGAATTTCTGGAGGATTATGGGTTTGGAAAAATAGAAGAAGGTAAATCCGAGAGTCAAGATCATGAAATAATTATAACTGTTGCTGGTCAATTTGAAATTGGTATACCTTGGGATCGTTCTTTTACAGGTGCTGCTTATCCCGGTCGCTTCTGGGCATCCCCTGTTGATTCAGCATATTCAATTTGTAGAAATATATTCTATCCTGCTATGATATTTATTAACCCAGGAATGGAATCAAATAAATTAATACAAGGTAGCGCAAGTAAAACAGATCTTATATTAGGTCGTCTTAAAAATCCAAGAGGTGTTAATTTAGATATTTATAGGCCTATGGAAGAAGTTTTATTACAGTATCCTGTTCTTCAAACATATAATACATTCCAATATAGATTTAATGAAAGAGCTAGTAGCCATTGGAATTTTCAATACACAAGAGCCGATGGTGTAACTCCATATGAGGAACCATCACCAGATATTATAGATGATGGTGTTATACCAACAAAATCAGGTGCATATTATCCTGATCAAAGTGAGACAGAAGTAATTCCATTTTATGCGTCAAAGGCCGGTTATAGCAATGTTTTTTCAACTAATTTTGAATATGTGATAGATAATCTAAACAGAGGAGTATTGATTTGGGTATTAAATTCTCATGGTGATTTTAATTTTGGTGGAAATGTTGGAATGTGGGATTCTGACAACCCTTATGTTTATGAAGAGAATCCATGGAGGGCATATGAACCAGTAATGTTTAAGCTTGGACATATTCGAACATATCTTCATTGGTTACCATACTATTACTATATATTGTTAAAAGATGGATTAAATATCGATATACCAATACTTAAAACTCTTTCAGCATTAAGACCAATCAAACTTCAATTATTCCCAGAAATTGGCTCTACAGACAATCCTGATGTAGCAGCTATTAATCCACAACTTGTTTATATAAACAAAATCTGGAAACCTATACGATCGATTATTCAAATGCATGATCTTTGGGGTGCACAAGGTGTTATTATATATAGAGATAGAATTTTAAGACCTTTAAAATCTATATCTCAAGGTCTACCATTAATAAATTGGTATAATGGAGATGGAAAAGTTACTATTTCTCCAAGAAGTGGTTCATTTTTAACACAAACTCATTATAGAGGA
>CAZHIY010000164.1:0-5506 GCA_964533085.1 uncultured Thermoplasmatales archaeon
ATAATACTCCTGAAAATATATATTTGGAATTAGAATTCTGCTAAACAAGAATTTGATAATGAGAAACAAATTGAATTACCATCAGATAAAAAAACTATTGAAGATGAAGGAAAAACTCAAGAAAAATACGATCAAGAAAGTGATACTGTAATCAAAAAAGATAATATTTTAATGGAACCGTTTCCACCTGAAGAAAAAAAAGAGAGAGTAGAGGAAACCGACGAAATACAGTTATCTGAGCATTTTGAAAAAGCTTTATCTTCTGCTATTGAGAAAAAGAAATCTGAAATGAAACCTATTAAATCCGATGGAAAAAAGGATAAACAAAAGAAGAAAGCTGATAGAAAACAAAAAGAAACAGGGGAAGGAAAACCAGTAACTAATTTTCAAACTGAAAAAATTCTTCTTGAAAAAAAAGGTGATACAATTGATAAAGTCTTTAATGTAAAATGTCCAGAATGTAATCATATTTTTCCATTTGACAATAAAAGTGATAATCAGAAAATAACATGCCCTAAGTGTGGAAAAGAGGGAAAATCAGAAAGGAATATCTAGGCATCTGAAACTATTCTTATTACGTCTCCATCCTCGAGTTCGTGATCAGCACCTATTACTCGGTGAGTTCTTGCATCAATTGCTCTAATAAAATGATCCCCAAGGTCTGTATGAACCTTATAAGCCAACTCTTTTGCAGTACTTCCACGTTTCATAAAATGTGCATCTGGTAGGATTCTACCTTCTTTATCTGTAAGATGTGTCTCATCCTCAACTGGATAAACAACTATTAAATCTAGCATTTCTACTGCTTTTTCAATGCAATTTTGTACACCTGTTGAACCAAATTTTTGTAAAACGTTTGATTTTATAAAATTCAAAGCTTTCAATTGTTTTTCATTTAGCTCTGACTCATTTAAAATTTTAAAGTCATTGCTACCCGGTTTGTATTCTATAAGATTCTTTTTTGCAGCATTAGAAAGAGCAAGTTCAGACTCGGCACTGCATAAAACAACTAAATAATCCTTTTTATTAAGTTCATCAGATTTAGCAATAAAATCATCAGGAGCTGAATCACACTTATTAAATGCTATAAGCATTGGCTTGCTTATTTTTCTAACATGATCAGTAAGTTTTAATAGCTCTTCATCTGACCAATTGTAAGGTTTATTATTATCAAGTTGTAAAGATTTTATTGCATTATTGATATGTTCTTCTTTAATACCAAGTCCAGTTAGTTTTTCTCCAAGAAGTGGTTCTATTTTTTTCCCTTCAACCTCGCATTGCCTTGCAACTGTTTCCCAACTTTTTTTAATTATTCCCATCATCCAATAGTTGATTTCCTTTTCTAGGAACTCAACATCATTTATTGGATCGTACGATCCAATGTTACAGGGGTTACCCTCTGCATCTGTACTACCAGAAGAATCAACTATGTGAATTAAGGCATGAGCCTGTCTTAAATCATCTAGAAACTTATTTCCTAAACCTCTTCCTTTAAAGGCATCTGGCACAAGTCCTGCAACATCTATTGCTTCAATTGGTACAAATCGTGTACCATTAATACATTTCGAATTATGTGGAGTGCATTTGACATTAAATTCCTTACATGGACAAGGCTTATTGACATACATCATACCGCGATTCGCATCAATTGTTGTAAAAGGATAATTTGCAATTTCTGCATGAGCATCTGTTGCAGCATTAAAAAAAGTAGATTTTCCCACATTAGGTTTTCCAACTATACCTACCTGCATGCTCATAATATTCTACTCCAGCATATGTCCTACTTCTTCTACAACATCTGCATCTGTTTCAAATCTTTTAACCTTCTCTTCAGACTTAACTTTTGAAGGTGCCATAAAGGATATCCCATTTTTAGCAAATAACTCACCATTAACAGTTGAGGTTTTTGCAAGATAAATCTTATTTCCAGAAATATTTCCAGCAACAACTGCCTTGTCCTCAATTTTTACATCTCCAATCGAGCTGATGTTGCCTTGAACAGTCGTCTTTTTATCACAAAAAACGTCTCCAGAGGATTTTAATGTACCATGAATAATTGAATTATTTTCAATAAACACATTTCCTTTTACATCGAAATTACCTACAATACGGGATTTTTTACCAACGCGCAAATTGTAATCAATCCTTGATTTTTGAATACCAATTATTGAGTTATTTGGAATAAATAAAAATGTTTCTGATATTGGGATAGTATCACCTTCATTTTCCTCAATTTCTTCAAGAATTCGATCAATCTCCTCACTATGACCCATTTTTAAAAGCTGTAAAAGATATATAAATATATATATAACAATAGGGATTGGGCTACGAATATTAATCCACCCTTTAGCCTCAAAACCTTTCTCAATTTCTACACTATCACCAACATCAAGGTCTCCATTAAGTGAAAGTTTACCTTTAACATTCACCTTTTCACCAAAATAAACATTACCACCGCTTTTAACATCTCCACCAATATTTGAAAAAATATCTACTCGAATATCATTTGTTGATTCCAAATTACCATCAATAATAACATGCTCTCCAACAAATATTCTGCCATTTGTTTTAATTCCAAAATTAATTAAACATCTATCACCAATCACAACATCTCCTGACGTAATAATTGTACGTTCTTCAAATCTGGTTTGATCAGGAATTACAAGAGTCTTTCGGTCAAAAGGCATTGAAAAAGCAATATACTTTAAAGCATTATAAAGTCAACGGAGCATCAAAAAAGAATATATTTTATTCAGTAAGCCATTCTTCATCTATTCTTGTATAATTTGCAATTTCTTCTGGTTTAAACCATAGGTTTATCTCAAATTCAGCAGTGTCAGGACCATCAGAACCATGAACGATATTTCTACCGATAAATTGACCATAGTCACCACGAATTGTTCCCGTAGAAGCATCCTGAGGATTTGTTTTTCCCATTATAGTTCTAACAAGATTTATTGCATTAATTCCTTCAAGAACCATGGCAATAACAGGGGATGATATAATATAATCAACAGTCGGTTTAAAAAAGGATTTCCCTTTGTGAATACCATAATGTTTTTCAGCCAGTTCCTTTTTAACAGAAACAAATTTCATCGCAACAATTTTTAATCCTTTTTTTTCAAAACGGTTAATAATTTCTCCAACAAGTCCACGCTGTACTCCATCAGGTTTAATCATAACAAATGTTCTTTGATTTTTCATTAACACACCATTATACTGTGGATATAGGATATAAATCCACTTTATAGAATTAACGATGTTTCGTTTAATAATTCCATTCCCAAATAAGCAAGAGTAAAGCTAGAAACATTAAATACAATATGAGCAATTATTGAAGAATATAGGTTTCTGGTCTTATAAACAATATAACCAAGTACCAAACCCATAATCATAATCATAATAACAGGAATTTCTTTACCATAAGACATATGAGCTATGCCAAATAATACAGCAGTAATAACAACAGCAAAAGGCCCCCCTGCATAATTCTCAATTTTATCAAATAAGAAACCTCTAAAATAAATCTCTTCACCAATCGGCTGAATAGCAACAAGAAAAAACATTGTAGGCCAAGAAAATAATTTTTGAAGTTCTGGAAAATTACTCAAATCTTGTGCTTCAATACCTGATGATATCAAAACTAGTTCAATTATGAAAATTAAAATAAAAATAACAACAGCAGATAAAATACCCAAAAGAAAGGCCTTATCAATGTTCTGGCTTACAAGCTTGATACGGGATTTTATATCTTTAAAACTTGATTTATTAACAAAATAATACCAAGCAAATGGTACTAGAATAAAAATTGCTATTACAAGTAATTGACTTTGGATTGCAACTATTTCAGGAATGTCTATAGTATCGAGTAATTTAGTTGTATCAAGAGCTATAAAAAAAGTAAACATAGGGAGAATAAATATTAAAAAGAAACTTAATAGTAGAAGAAGAAGAGCAAATATATGTGAAGGTTTTTCAAACTTGAAATCCATTTTAAAAAAATAGAAACAATTAATCTTTCATAAAAGTTTTTAAATATTGGATTATGTTACCAAAAAAACATTAGGGCCCGTAGGGTAGCTTGGTCGATCCTTTTAGCTTTGGGAGCTAGAGACTCCAGTTCAAATCTGGGCGGGCCCATACTCTTCTCCCGTTATTGTAACCTTTATATATCCTACATCTGATTATTTTTATTTAAGGGAGATAAAAATAAATGAAAAAATATACAATATTACTAATTGTTTTTATGGTAATTAATATAGGATTTTTAAGCATTACAACAAACAATAGTAACGCAACTCATTTATCAGATAATAACATATTAAAAAATTTTATTAAGGAAAATATAAGATATGAAAATAATAACTTAGGACCTAATCCTTATGCAATTATTGAAACCAATTTAGGAACTATTAAAATTGAACTTTTAAAAATTTAGTACCTAATACAGTTGATAATTTTATAAATCTTACAAAAATTAGCTTTTATAATGGTCTTGTTTTTCACAGAGTAATTGATGATTTTGTAATACAAGGAGGTGGGCATTATCCTAATGGAACACGTAAGGAAAGCCCATTTGGACCCATAGATTTAGAAATCCATCCCAATGCCAGGCATGTAGATGGTGCAATCGGAATGGCTAGAACATCAAATCCAACTAGTGCAACAAGTCAATTCTACATTTGTGATGGCCCTCAACATTTCTTAGATGATGAATATGCAGTATTTGGAAAGGTTACACCCGGAACTATGGCCGTGGTAAGAACAATTGCTTCAGTAGAAACTACAACTAAATATGGAATGGAAGATTGGCCAGTCGATGACGTTATAATAAATTCATTGATAATAAAAGCAAAATCAGAAGTGGTAAATACGCCCCTGTTAAAATTCCTAGAGGGTTATCCAAATCTATTCCCAATGCTACGATACATACTTGGATTTCAGTAATCCAAACCTTTCTCTTTTTTTAGATCAAGTAGGAATAGGGAAAAATTGAAATAATAGTTCAAGATTGGGGGGTAGGAATAATTATGATTTTATGGTACTATTGTAACAGTTGTATGAAAGAGTTTAGCCATGTATTTACTGGTGGTAATGATGCCAATCGCTGTACATCATGTCGTTCAACTGATATTAAACGAGTCGTTAGGAAAACTAAACTTAAAGGTCTTTATTATTAAGATTTCATCATTCTTGTTTTTCTTCAATTTTCTTAAGCATATCTTTTACATCTCTAAGAATACCATTTGCAAATTAAATGATGATTCAAACTGTCTAGTACAACCCAAAATATTAGAAATAATAATTAAAAAAAAGGTTTTTAGTGAGTTGAGGAAAAATCCGAAATAAACTTCAAACCGAAAATTTTCAGTGTGGAACTAATCCTATTGGAAAATCACCAAAACGAGCAGGTCCTCAGATTACAAAAGGAAAATATAAGAAATAAATTGGAATTCATGTGTCATCGGTTAAGACCACCATTCCTCCCTAAATCTCTGTCGATTTA
>CAZHIY010000165.1:0-4276 GCA_964533085.1 uncultured Thermoplasmatales archaeon
TGCCCCACCAAAAAGTGTTGCAATATACGGTCCATTGAAAACTGAAAATATTGGTATTGAAAAAATTATTGCAAATGTAATTTCAAATCCTAATATAAGATATATTATAGTTTGTGGGGAGGATATTCGAGGTCATCGTTCAGGATCATCACTTATTGCATTAAATAAAAATGGAATTGATAAAAATAATAGAATTATTGAAGCTCCTGGTGCAATTCCTTATATAGAAAATCTAAATAATGAAGCAATAGAGAGGTTTCAAAGGCAAATAGAAGTTGTTGATATGATTGGGGTATCTGATAAAAAAAGAATAGAAAAAGCAATAAAGGAATGTATAACTAAGTCTCCACCATCATTTGGAAAACCATATATTGCGATTAAAATAAAACCAGAGACTGAGATTTCTTTGGATGATAAAAGAGTTATACATTCAAGAATTATAGTAGACTATTTGGGAAAGATAAATAAAAGAGGCGAATAGATGTTTTCTTTTACAAAAGAACAAGATATATATGAAATTTCAGGAATAAAAATTGGGGGACAACCAGGTATATACCCAACAGTTCTTTTTGGAGGTTTATTTTTTAAAGGCGAACCTAATTTTATTGGTGCAGAAAAACAACTTAAAAAAATGCTAAGTTTAAGTAAGAAATTGGGCAATCCTTCAATACCTGATTTTTTTATTCAAAAAGAACAATACATTGAAAAAATACTGAATTTTATTGAAAAAAAATTTCCAAAAAATCATCCTTTCTCAATTGATATAATAGAACCTGATTTAAAGATTAAAGCTCTAGAATTACTTGATAAGAAAAATTTACTTTCAAGAACAATTTATAATTCAATTCATGTTGGAATTACTGATGAAGAACGCGATGCTTTAAGGTTACATCCTCCCAATATGGCAATAATCGTTGCTTTTAATCCTAAGGATAAATTGCCAGATGGGAAGATTGAAGTATTACAAAATGGTGCCAATTTAACAGATACTGGCCTTCTCAATATAACAAAAAAGGTAGGGATAAAAAAAGTACTTGTTGATACTGCTGCAATGGCACCAGGAGATTATAGTGGTGCAGCAATTGCTGCAATTCCAGTAATTAAGGAAGAGTTGGGACTTCCCACAGGTTGCGCAATACATAATGTTGTTGAAAAATCAAAATGGTTGGATGATTTCAAATCAGTACGAAAACAAGTAGATGCCTCATCAAATATTAATATTCCTATGTTTGGTGGAGACTATGCAATATATGGTCCAATTCATAATTCTGATCTGGTTTTTCCAATGATAGCATGGGAAGATATATTGATATCAGAATATGTGGAGAATTATTTTGGAATAACACCAGATGACTCCCATCCTAGGAGGAAACTATTTTAATGAAAAAAATTAAAACATCTGTGATTGGTTCTTACCCTGCGGATATTGAAATTATGAACCATGTTAAAGGTTATTTTAATCAAAAGAATGTGACATGGGATAAATATATAAAATCTGCTGTTAAGGATATGGTAAATTCGGGTATCGAGATTGTTTCAGATGGACAAACAAGAGATCCGTTTGTAAATATTTTTACTAGAAAACTAAAAGGATGTAGAATTAGAGACAGAACAGAGATAATTGGTAAAGTGGAATATGATGGTCCAATTACAATAGATGATCAAAAATATGTTAAAAATCTTATACCAAAAAATAAGCATTTAATCGGTCTTTTAACAGGTCCATATACTCTTACCAATTCATGTGTTGATCTTTTTTATGAAGATGAAAAAGAACTTGCATTTGATTTTGCCACGGCCTTAAAACAAGAGGCACAACTATTACAAAAATATGTTGATATCATTGGTATTGATGAACCATTTTTTTCGATGGGAATTCCTGAGTATGGTACGGAATTAATTAATACCGTTATCAAAGGTCTATCCTGCCCTGTACGCCTTCATGCCTGTGGAGATGTTTCAAATGTAATACCTGAACTTTTAGAAATGCCTGTTGATATTCTTTCACATGAATTCAAAGCTTCACCAATACTATTTGATGCATTTAAACAATATACTATCACAAAAAATATATGCTTGGGTTCAGTTAGATCTGATAAATCAAATATTGAACCTGTGGATGAAATTGTAACTCATATAAAAAAAGGAATTGATATCTTTGGAGATAGAATCACCCAAATAGCACCTGATTGTGGACAGAAAATGCTTCCAAGAAATGTAGCATTTCAAAAATTAAAAAATCTCGTAAAAGCAGGTGAAATTATAAATGGTAGATAAAGAAGTTCCATTAATAAAGGCTAAAAAAACACTTCAAAAGGATATAATATTAGATCCCAATGGTTTCTTTGTAATAGAATTAGATAGAAGTCATAATGAGATCCGAGTTGAGTACTATTCAAATGTATATAAGGAAAAAAGAATTGTCTCTGGTATCTTAGAAATGGTTTTTATAGGAAATAAAGCAGATTCCCTTAGCGATACAATTGTAAAAAATGTTTCAAATCTTTTACCTATTCATTATATGTATTTAGGTAGGGAACTTCAAAAAGCTGAATATTCTCTTGAAAAAGATGTAGAATATTTTCAAGGAGGATGCTAAACTCTTTCAATTATAGTTTTATTTTTTGTATGTATCTCTTTTTTACCGTTTTTCTCCTTAAAATTTATATTTTTTATGTTTATTTTTTCACCTGGTTTAAAATTTTGAATTTCTTTTACTTTTTTATCCCATAGTGTTATTTGCTTTACACCATTTTTTGTTTCTAATTCAACATATGTAACAAATCCAAACTCTCCATCATCCTTGAAAAAAGCCTTTGTGGGTTCTTTTTTAATTATTTTTCCTGTGATTTCATTTGAAACTGGTTTGAATTCTTCAACTTGTTCTGGCGTATTATCCGGATTTATTTCAATAAACCCATATCTCCCAACATTTATCTCTAAACCATTAAAGCCATCTTTTACATAGCCATTAATAATTTTTATATTTGTTCCATTTTGGATTGAGCGTTTTTCCACCAAATCAACATCTTTATCCCATAATGCAAGTCGACAAATTCCTGTACCATCCGATAATTCCAGGTTAATTACTCGCCCTTGTGTTCCATTTTTACGATTAAATCTTCTTGATTGGTGAATACCTGTTATTTTTCCAAAAACTGTACACTCCTTTCCATGTTCAAGATCTACCAAATTACAAATATTTTCTTTATTTCTACCTAGTTCATCTACTATTAAAAGAGCAGCAGTTTCATCATCAAAAAGATCGTCATTATCTTTTTTTATTTTAGAAATTTCTTTTTCAATTTCTTTTTTTGTTTTTAAATCCTTTATTTCCTCATAGAGTTGAGTTTTGCTTTTATGCATCCTAAAATGATAATGTAAATTTACTCTTTAAACCTATTGAATGTTATTAAAATAAAAAAGAGAGGGCTTAAATTTATAGCCCTATTAGCTGTCCCTGTTGTATTTATTTTGTCTTCTTATTGTAACTTTATGGATATCCACCGAGCTGTAAACTTGGATCGCCTAGAAGTACAAATTGTGTTACTGTTTTTCTGTCTCCTAGGTCTCCTAATCCAATGGTTTGTATATAGCTCTCAATAGACTGTGAATGGGTTTCTCCAAGTATGTCAAAACCATTTCCATATTGTACAAAGATCTCTGTTGTTATCCAGTTATCTACTCCTGCAGATGTACACCATTCTCCGAGAATTCCATATCCATATCCTGTATTACCCATTGTTGCAATGGCACCAGTTTCCGGGTATTTTGTAAGTGTCCAAGCCCAACACTCAGGGGTTGGATTACCATATGAGTGCATATTTTTTGCATTTGTTTTGTCAAGGAACGTTGGAATTAGAGACACATTGAACATAGCATTGTGGCATCCACCTACGACTACAATTGGATTTTTGTTAGGATTCTTTATTTTTTTCATTGGAAGTACTGGTAAACCAATGCTCCAAATTTGTAGACCGTAAAGATCACCGTTTTGTCTGTTACCAGGAATTCCAGGGTAATGATTTGCCCATACTGCTGGGCTTCCATGTCCTGAGAAGAAAACAAAACCCTGTCCTTTGCTCATGGCATTTATTACATCCTTTATCCCTGTCCATTGACCATTTGAAGACCACAGGTACTCTGTATTGATTTGTGGTGGCATGTAATAGGGGCCTCCTGCTCTTCCATTTAGGAGTTGATTTCCAGTTGTCCATTCTCCTTCAAAGTACATTTCGACACCATTTCGCCATTGATCAAAAACAGTTGTACCGCC
>CAZHIY010000165.1:4286-5496 GCA_964533085.1 uncultured Thermoplasmatales archaeon
ATAAGGCCTTGGATCATAGGATTTACCATTAATGGTAAGAATTCCACCAACGTATCTTATATTTGCCCAACCTGAAAAATCGTTACAGTACGCCTCTCGATCTGTTGGCACATAGGTGTAATCGTTGAAACCAAGAACATCTCCAGGTGATACTGATACGATTTCTGCAACTGGGTCAGAAGGATAAATCAAACCAGTTGTAAGATGATCATCATGGTTAAAGGTAATAGATGTTGCTTGAGCAGTGTCCAAAGTTACTGGAGTCTCATCTATTGGACCATAGGTCCCATCATTGTTTCTACTTTGAGCTTTAATTGTATATTCTCCATTTGGTAAACTATTTGTATTCCAAAGGAAGTTAAGTGCAGGTTCGTCTAAGAATCCATCACCAGATACTACAAGCATTTCTTCAAACCAGGAAGGATCAGAAATTCCTGTCTCGTATTCAATAATCTTGCCGATGATATTTTTTACTTCTTTGGATGATCTGCATGGTAGTCTTCCTACCGCAACATCAGGATGACAATCAAGGGGATCTGCGTTTTCTGCATAAATATGATTTCCATTGTTATCCCAATTTTCAAAAACACCACCGCTTTTATAGATGTCTCCATAATAAAGATCTGATAGATAGCCGGGTTCATCTCCATTGTATATTATATTTGTATATCTTACAGGTACGTACCAATCCTTCACACCGCTATTTTTATTATCCCTTGGTTCTGCTATCCATTTGCTATTTAAACCACCAACAAGTAATACATACTTTGTACCCCAGGTTTCTAATGCATATTTAATGAAATATTTAATCTGCTCAGGTTTGTCATATCCAGTATAATCATTATAAATATCTTCTGTTGTAACTAATGTAGTGGTCATACCTTTTGATTCTTTATGATCGACTAAACCTTGAAGAACTCCTGAAAATTTATCCGGTGCAATGATTACTAGATCATATGTTGAATCTATTGGGAATGGATTTGATTTTAGTACATCATATTTAAAAGTTATATCAATTGAATTTGCGTAATTAATTTCATCTGATGCTCCTATGTATCTAACTGGATAAGTCGTGATTGTCAAAAAGGTTTTATGTTCCATGTTTTCATCAAGTCCCACACCTATTGAATAACTGTACCAGTCATCTGGAAATAGAACTTCAGAGTTATAGACAGTTTGGTCCTTTTCAGTGGCAGTTGGCACATTAACA
>CAZHIY010000166.1:0-257 GCA_964533085.1 uncultured Thermoplasmatales archaeon
TGAAATGCGTTGTTGGCTTCAAGAAAGACCCACTCAATTGGTTTTTCTTGGTTGAAGACAAGTTTCTTTTCAATAGTTGATGATAATTCACAAATACTCTTCTCAATTTCCAAAGATTCACCATTTTCGTTACAATCTCTAACTTCTGCTATATCGAAAAGTTCTAGATCATATACTGCAAATGCTTTTTCACATCCCGCTTTTCTCATTATTTCTTTTGCTTCTTCGAGAACGTCCATATTAATACCTCATATAAT